>NZ_JBTNSY010000016.1:0-176617 GCF_054515735.1 Mycobacterium sp. ML4 | reverse complement strand
GCGAGGGCACCGCGACGGAGGGCAGTTGGAAGGATGGAACCGAAATGCTCGGTATCTGAAGTGGCGGCAGGGTCAGATCGGGCGACGCAACGGTGAAGTGCAGGCTGCCCTGCCCGATGCCGGGGTAGAAGGCCCCGGTGTTCCACGAGCCGGTGTTGAGCAGGCCATTGTTACCAATCCCGCCGTTAAGGACACCGGTGTTGATATCGCCCGAATTAAACCACCCGGTATTCGAAGCACCCATATTGAATGAGCCCGTGTTCGACCAGCCCGGGTTGAAATTGCCGGTGTTCAAGCTTCCCGCGTTGAAGTTGCCGGTGTTGGCATCACCCGCATTGAAGCTACCGGTGTTGAAAGCACCCGTATTCAGGAATCCAGAATTGTAAACGCCCGGATTGCCGGCGCCGAAATTCCCGAGTCCAGAATTCAGGAAACCCATGTTTCCGCTGCCGGAGTTTCCGATGCCGATATTGCCGGTGCCCGAGTTGAACAAACCGACATTTCCGGTGCCCGAGTTGAACAGGCCGAAGTTGCCGGCACCCGAGTTAAGTAGGCCGATACCGACCTGACCGGTACCGGTGAGGCCGATACCGACGTTATTGCTGCCCGTATTCCCGAACCCGAAATTTCTGCTACCGGTGTTGCCGAAACCCGTGTTGTAGTCGCCGCGGTTGGAAAAACCGAAGTTTTCGCTGCCCAGGTTTCCGAAACCGACATTGCTTGCGCCGAGATTGCCGCTACCCAGGTTGACTCCGCCCAAGACGTTCTTTAGGCCGAGGTTCGGCGTCGCGGCGGCAGAAAGGGCCGACGGTGCGCCGGCAGCCAGTTGCCCGGGTAGGCCGGCCAGACCCCGCAGAGACTGGGTGAACGGCGTCAACGCCGACACCACGGCCGATGCCCCGGCGTGGTACGCGGCCATGGCCGAGACATCTTGGGCCCACATCGCCTCGTATGCCGCCTCCGTGGCGGCGATGGCCGGAGCGTTTTGCCCAAATAGATTCGACGTGATGAGGGATACTAGGTTTGCGCGGTTCGCCGCCACCACTATCGGCTGCACGATCGCCGATCGGACCGCTTCGAACTGTGCCACCATGGCGCTGGCCTGCGCGGCCGTCTGTTCGGCTTGGGCGGCCGCAGCTGACAGCCAACCCGCGTACGGGGCTGCCGCCGCCGCCATCGCCGCCGAGGACGGCCCTTGCCACGAGCCACCGACCAAACTCGCCGCCACCGCTTGGAAAGAGCTCGCCGCCGAGCCCAACTCTTCCGCCAGGCCGACCCAGGAAGTCGCCGTTGCGATCAACGGTTCGGCACCTGCTCCCGCAAGGATCCGCGCGGAGTTGATTTCCGGCGGCAATACCGAGAAGTTCATCGCCCGACCTTTCTGATGCGGCGTGACGCCGACGCCACGGATTGGCTTTCGCCGACCGCGTGCCGTCGCCGGTTTGGTGTTCTTGCCAAGCTGATCCAGCGCCGCCACGCATTTCTAACGCGTCGTCGCGCTCACCTTCGACAAGAGGTGCTGGAATCATTACGGCTGGAAAACTGCAGGTCAACGGCCTGGCGGTAAGTTGACACGGCTCGGGGAGGGACTAATTCGGGTTTGTCTCAGCGCGATATTGTGACCTGCGTCGATCGTGCGGAAAGGTGCTAACTTCGTCTCAACGTTAGAAATAGTTGCCGAGGAAGTAAGGACACCCAGACCAGTGCCTGCTGACGATTGGCTGGTGGGAGGCGAACGCCGCACCGCGGCGGCCGAACGCATTTACGACGCCGCGACCGAACTCATCGCCCACGATGGACTCAACGGACTCGACATCGACAAGCTCTCCATAAAGGTCCACTGCTCGCGCGCGACGATCTACCGCTATGTGGGCGGCAAGACCGAGATCCGCAACGCCGTCGTCCAGCGGACCGCGGAACGCATCGTCGAGTCCGTACGCTCGGCGGTCGCCACGCTCGGTGGCACAGAGCGGCTCGTCGAGTCGATCCTGTTGACCCTGCAACAGATCCGGTCCGACCCGCTGTGCCAGCTGATGATCAGCTCGATCCGCGGAGGCACCCGCCAGGTGGCCTGGCTCGCCGAGTCGCCGCTGACTGCCAAGTTCGCCACCGACCTGGCTGGCCTCACCGGCGGAGATCCTCAGGCCCCGAAGTGGGTGATTCGTGTCGTCCTGTCCCTGCTCTTCTGGCCGGCGCAAAATGATGAGGCCGAACGACATCTCGTGGAGACGTTCGTCGGGCCGGCCTATCAGGCCGCTCACTAACACTCGGAACCCCTCACGGGGAAGGGCCGGCCTCGGAGTTCACCCTTCGCCTCCTTACTTCAAGCGGCGGTGAGTGCGAAAGAAGAGGTGTTACGTTCGTCGCACGGCTGAAGCCACTCTTGCGGCTCGCTACGGAAATGAGACGTGACCAGTGCCTAGGGATGATTGGCTGGTGGGTGGCGATCGACGCGCGGCCGCCGTCGAACGCATCTACGAAGTTGCGATCGACCTGATGGCGCACAGCGGGATCAACGAACTCAACCTCGACGAGCTGGCCAGTCGAGTGCACTGTTCGCGCGCGACCATCTACCGCTATGTGGGGGGCAAGAGTCAGATTCGCGACGGTGTTGTTGCCAGGGTCGCGGCTCGCATCACCGCTTCCGTGCGCTCCCAAGTCGATTCGATCAGCGGAACGGAGCGAGTCAGCTGCGCCATACTGGCGACGGTCCGAGCAATCCGTTCGGAGCCACTTTGCCGGTTGATGATCGCCTCGGTCCGCGGCGGCACCCGCGAGGTCTCATGGCTCGCCCAGATGCCGCTCCTTACCGAGTTTGCAGCAGAACTCGCCGGGTTGCCGCGCGACGATCCCGCGCCCGCCGAGTGGGCCGTTCGGGTCGTACTGTCGCTCATGTACTGGCCGGCCGAAAGTGACGAGGTCGAACGCCAGCTGGTGGAGAAGTTCGTCGCGCCGGCTTACCAGCGCCATTAGGCGCCCTACTCGTTGCCGAAGCTGTCGTAGAGCTCGGGCAGGAAACCGGCCAGGTGGTTCATCTCCTGCGCGCAGTGCACCAGCAGGTTGCGTCCGCTGGTTTCGGCGTTGCCCAGGATGCGTGAGGCGATGGGGCGCACCGCCTTCGACGCGACTCCTGGCGCGTTGCGAACCGCTATGTGCGCTCCGCCCATCCAGAAGCGCGATCGCATCTCGGAACCGGCCTGCGTCGAGCGGATGTGATGGATGAACCAGCCGACGTCCACCGGCGCGTCGCCCGAGCCCAGCCGAGCACAGACCGCCACCGCGTCGGCGCTGTCGGCCGCTAGACCCATTTCCGTGGGCGCGACGAATTGTATTGCGCCACTGAGCATCGACGAACCGATGTACTCGTTGATCATCGACCAGCGGCCGATGTAGCGTTGCGCCCCCTGCCGGCCGGCGTCATCACCGTCCTTCCACGCGGCCGACAGGTGAGCTCGTGGGTGCCACAGCTTGTATCGGCGGCTGTCGCAGCCGTGCCAACCGAACCACCAGGACCACATCGCCGGTGTGACGCCGGGCATGTCGGTGCGCACCGACACCTGATAACTGCCGTCGTCGAGAACTCCGTAACCGTTCTCGGTCTGCTGGTAGCCGTCTTCTCCGACGCTGGCGGCATCGTCGAACGCCAACAGTGCCATGCCTCCTTGCGGCCCGTGCTGCAGCGCCTCCACCACATGTTGTGGCAGCGGCGCCATTTCGGGCTTGAAGAATTTGCCGAACGGGGTGTCCGCGTCGTCGCCTCGGTAGCCGAGGTAGAGGTCGCCGGTCATCAGATCCGTCCCATCCAGCTGTTGAACAGCC
Organism: Mycobacterium sp. ML4; assembly: GCF_054515735.1. Lineage (NCBI taxonomy): Bacteria > Bacillati > Actinomycetota > Actinomycetes > Mycobacteriales > Mycobacteriaceae > Mycobacterium > Mycobacterium sp. ML4. Next base: position 172,798 of record NZ_JBTNSY010000016.1, on the reverse strand, counting down.
GGTCGGGGTCATAGGTGGTGCGGGCTCGGTCTAAACGGGCCATCGCCTCATCGGTGGCGAACCGGGCGGGGCGCTGGCCCAGATTCTCGTCGGCGAGCTGAATGCCGGTCGCGAGGTGGGACATCGCCGCCATACTGGATCGTGCCCAGTCGCCGTACTTCTCGTCGTCGGCGGGGTCTTTCCACGAGCCGTACAGCGCGAGGTAGATCTCGTCCTCCACGCTGTAGGCCATGTCCTGCCGGGCGGGCGACGGCCCCCAGTTCAGCCACAGGAAGTGCGACGGCGACGGTGGCAGGGTGTTCACGATGTTGCGGATGCCCGGCAGCAGTTCCTCCGCCGACGCCGATGTCCACATATTGTCGGCGGTATAGCGGTGATCGGCCAGGTAGTGCGTCATCACGACGTCGTACCAGGTAGGCAGATCCGTTGGCATATAGGGATTTTTGACGAGAGCGCGGTCGATGACCGGGCACGTCTCGAACACCGCCAGGGCCTGCTTGGCCTCGTCCTCGGTGTCGGCAAACGCCGGTGACGCCATCACGATGGCCGGAATGTCCAGCCCCATCTCGGGAACGCTGGCCGTCGCGATGATCTGCATCTCGACGCGACGGTCCACGTCCGCGCTGACGTTGCGCGCCCAGGTGTACACCTCGTCGGCGACCTCTAGGGGGTAGACATACACGCTGGTGCCACAGACCGCCGGGCGCGGATACAACTTCAGGTAGAAGGAGGTCACGACGCCGAAGAAGCCCGGCCCGGCGCCGCGCGCGGCCCAATAAAGCTCGGGATGATTGTCTGCGTCGCAGTGGACTTGCTCGCCGTCGGCGGTGATGACGTCGAGTGCGGTGACGCTCTCGCACGCCGGCCCGTAAACCCGGCTGTTCCAGCCGTACCCGCCCTGCAGGAGATAACCGCCCAGGCAGACGCCCTTGCAGTGGCCGCCGGGAAAGAACAGATTCTGTGCCTGCAGGTCGGCCATCAGCAGGCTGCCGCCCTTCCCCGGGCCGGCGACTGCCGTCATCGTGTCGGCATCGATCGACGCGTGGTCCAGACGGCTCACGTCCAGCAACACAGCGCCGTCGCGCAGATGGCTGGCCGCGAAGCTGTGCCCACCGGATTTGATGCTGACCTTATGGCCGTGGGCCTTCGCGTAAGCCAGCCCGGCTTTGATGTCGTCAGCATCGACGGCCTGCACGATCACTTCGGGATAGCGGTCGGGTACCCGCTGATGCCAGACGCTGTCGCGTCGCGCTGTTTCGTACCCGTCATCGCCACGGAAAAAGTGTCGCCCGGCAGGCAGCGCGCTCATCTGGAACTCCCTTGATCCCTATTTCGGTTCTTTATAGTCCGCGATGCGGCCCACTATAGTGGAAGCGTGGCCCGAACGGAACGGACTTCGCCAACGAATCGCGACGAAGGCATCCAGGTGCTGCGGCGCGCGGCGGCGGCACTGGACGAGATCGCCGCCGAGCCGGGGCAGCTGCGCCTGGTCGATCTGGGCGAGCGCCTGGGGTTGGCCAAGTCGACGGTTCGGCGGCTGCTCGTCGGCCTGGTCGAGGTGGGGTTGGTCAGTGTCGATTCGAATGGCCGCTTCTCCCTTGGCGATCGGCTGCTCGGCTTCGGCAGTGCCACCGGTGCGCACATCGCGGCGCTGTTCCGCCCGACCATCGAGCGGGTGGCCGCAGCCACCGACGGGGAGACCGTCGACCTGTCGGTGCTACGCGGCCAGCGGATGTGGTTCGTCGACCAGATCGAGTCGTCGCACCGCTTGCGTGCGGTTTCGGCGATCGGAGTCCGTTTCCCGCTCGCCGGCACGGCCAACGGCAAAGCGGCACTCGCGGCCCTCGACGAGGCCGACGCAAACGCCGCGTTATCCCGGATGTCGCCCGGGGTCGCTGCTGCACTGGGCCGCGAGATCGGCGAAATCCGCTCCACTGGAATAGCATTCGATCGTGACGAACACACACCGGGTATCTCGGCGGCCGCGATCGCGCGACGGTCGTTGGGCGACAACGTGATCGCGATCTCGGTGCCCACTCCGACGGAGCGATTCATGCAGAAGGAGGAGCAGATCGTCGCCGCATTGCGCGCCGCCGCCGAATCCCCCGTCTGGGCCCGTTGATCGGTAGCCACGGTACTTCCCCTTACCGCGGCCGCGCGGTCGGCGCCGGCGTTCCCGTCAGCGGGTCGATACGGCGGAATCGGTGAACAGTTCGCCCCATTCGCGCCGTGCAGCAGATTGGGCGTCGGTGAAACTGGGCGTCTCCTCCCCCTCCCCGGCCAGGTGGACCAGCGCCCAGGCCATCGCGTACACGGGGACCCGGTGCCGCTGTGCTGCGCCGTGCAACTCGTCGAAGGCCGTGCCGGAACGGCACCGCCGCAGGCCGATGAGAATGCCACGCGCGGTGTCGAGAATGCGGCTCGAGTTCGGATCACTCGAGTTATGGGTAGGAGCCCAGGTTGCCGTCATACCTTTCTACCTCCAACCGATACCTCCACCAGCGGAACGCTTGCAGGTGAAGACATCTCGCCGGCGGCGCGCCGCAATCAGCGCACCGTGCAATGATTTGCGGGTCTGGGCGTTAACGCCAGAGCGCCACCCATTTCGATATGCAGCTGTAAGGATGCTGATACCGATCACTCGGCGAGCGCGAGCACTTCATCGAAGCCGGCGACCAGGGCGTCATGGAACACGTCGGCGTCAGGAATCGCCGCGGTGTCCACGTTGATGCCCAGCGCGCAGTTATCCACATAAGACAACAGCGTGACGTTGACGGACGCGCCGATCGTCGGGCCGAAAGCGTACTGCCCGCGCACCGCCGCGCCGCCCAGAAACACCGGCACCGGGATCCCCGGCACATCACTGGTCAGAAAGTCCACGTGACGCAGCACGGACCCGATGTACCACCGCGGCATCAGGTTGAGCATGCCCGCGATCAGTTGGGTGTGCGGCAGCGACCTTTCGTTGCGCACCGCGCCGACGCGTTCGTGTATATCCCTGATCCGGCGCGCCGGATCAGGCTCCCCGACCGGGACGTCGAACCGCATCAGGGTGATCTTGTTGCCACCCATGTCGTCGGCTTTGGTGCGCAAGCTGATCGGCATCGTCAGGTGCAGGTCGCCAACGGCGACGCCGTGTTTCTCGTGGTATAGGCGCAGGCCACCGGCGACGCCGGCGACGAATGCATCGTTCAACGCGCCACCGCACCGGTGGGCCGCCTCACGCAACGCGGGTCGCGACACGTCGTGCACGCTGAGCCGGCGGATGAGGCTGCGTTCGGTGGTCAACGGCGAGCCGGTCCGGTTAAACGGCCGCACGGTCCGGTAGACCGAAGCGGCGTTGGCCGCCGCAGAGCGTGCCGTCGCGAGCGGGCGCCGGATACCGTCATACACCAGCCGCGGTGCCCGCCTGGCCGTGCCCGCTATCGCGTGCCCGAGCAGAGAAGCGTTGTAGCGCAGAGTATCTCGGTAACCGTCCAGCCAGGTGGACGCGGACACGTGCGGTTCGGCCGGAAGCGGGTCGGGCCGGTAGTGCTCTTCGGAGAGGTCGAACAGGTTCATCGCGATCTGGACCCCGCCCACCCCGTCGGTCAGGGCGTGGTGGAACTTGCAGATCACGGCCGTGCCACCATCCTGCAAACCCTCCACGAGGGTCGTCTCCCACAGCGCCCTGGCCCGGTCGAAATCTTGCATTTCGGCCAGTCGGGCCATTTCAAGTACGTCGTCGAGCGTTCCGGATCCGCCGACTGACGTTCGCCGCATGTGGTAGTCGAGGTCGAAGTAAGGGTCCGGCTCCCACCGGGGTGGGGCCGGGGGCGGCGACTGGACAACGCGTTGCCGAAACATCGGCACGTTACGGCTGAGCCGATCGAAACGCTCGCGTACGTCGGCCCAGTCCGGAGCGCGGTCCAGCAACACCACGCTGACCACCGTCGACCGCAGCCGGGGATCGCTTTCCATCGCCCAGGTGAAGGCGTCGCTGTTGCGAAGAAATTCAGTCATGTTCGCTCCCGGTCGTAAACCTACGGCCACCGCAGCCCCGCGTCAGCACCATATTGAGAGCCAATGACTTTGGTCCCCCCAGGTGGGGCCGTTCGTCAACTGCCGCTCAGTCTCCCAGCACCCGCCGGGTGTAGTCGTTACGGAAGACGCGGTCGGGGTCAAGGCGATCGCGAACCGCGATGAAGCGATCCCAGTCCGGATAGCGCCCGCGCAACGTGGCGGCCGTCTGGTAGTGCCGCTTGCCCCAGTGCGGGCGACCCTGGTAGGAGTCCATGATCTCCTCGACGGCCCGGAAATACGTTTCGAACTCCATACCGCTGAACTGGTGCACCGCGATATAGCAGGTGTCGCGACCGTTCGCCGTGGACAGGAACGCGTCATCGGGGGCACTGAAGCGCACCTCCAGGGGAAACATGATCGGCAGGTTGCGCCGACGCACCAGGTCGATCACGCGCTGCACCGCCGCCCGCCCGTGCTCGCGGGGAATCGCGTACTCCATCTCCGTGAACTTGACGTTGCGTGCGCTCGCGTAGACCTTCCACCCGCGATCCTGCACGCTCGACGGTGACATCAGGCTGGTGATCAGCCGGTTCAGTCGGGGTGCCGCGCTCGGGACTCGGCGCCCGGTGCGGCAGATCAGATTGAGGACGGTGTTTTCGAGCTGTTCACCGAGGCTCTTCTTCCATTCCGGACCCGGCCGGGGCTCTTCGTTGCTCCGGCGGGTGGTGCGGGTCAGCGCGGTGTCTCCGTAGGGGAACACGAAGAACTCGAAGTGGTCGTTGCCGTCGACATCGGCGTCGAGCCGGTCGAGGGTCGTGGACAGCGGTCGCAGCTCGTCCTCACGGTGCAACGTGAACAGCGGCACCACTTTGAGGGTGACCTGCGAGATCACGCCCAAGGCACCGAGGGACACCCGCGCCGCCAGATAGTCATCGCCCTCGGACACCTCCACCACATCACCGGTGGCCGTGACGATTCGTGCCGAGACAATCTGTGCCGAAACGTTTTTGAATCTTGCCCCAGTGCCGTGCGTCGCGGTGGCCGTGGCTCCGGTGATCGACTGCTTGTCGATGTCGCCCTGGTTCTCGATACCGAAGCCGTGCGCTGCCAGCTCGGCGAACAGTGGATGCAACCTGGCGCCGCCCTCCACCGTCGCCACTCCGTTCGACGAGTCGACGTCGATCACCCGCTGCAGACCGGTCATGTCGATCATCACGCCGTCGGTGCAGGCACAATCGGTGAACGAGTGGCCGCTGCCCACCGCTCGGACAGGCTCACCTCTGCGCGCCGCGCGGGAAACGATGTCTGCCAGCTCGGCCTCCGAGGCTGGCCGCTCTATCAAGGTCGGCGCACAGATCTGGTCACCGGCCCAGTTTCTCCATGTGCTCATCGCACCAGCTCCCGTGCTACCGACTCGGCGACCGTAACCGCGTGAATCACGGTCTGGTACACCAGGTTTTCCGGGGTGTCCGACATCTGGTGATAGTTGGACAAGGCCTTGTGGCGGTCGATGGAAGAGAAGCACGCGGTGGGATATCCGGCGCGGCTCATCAGCACGGCGTCGGTGCTGCTGCGCGATCGCATGCCGCGCCGCAGCGGCGCGCCGGCGCGTTCGGCGGCCCGGCTCACCAGGTCACGGAAGGGCCGGTAGAAGTAATCCTCCATGACCGTGGTGCCCTCGCCTTCGAGCATGATGAGCTCGGGGGAGCCAACGGTGTCGAAGTTCAGGAAGTACGTGTGCTCGGGGTCGAGTTCGGGTTTGTGGCGTGCCAGAAATCCGTAGATGCCGCCTTGCAATTGCTCCTCGGCGCCTAACGACACCAGCAGCACCCGCACGCCCTGGACCGGCCGGTCGCGCAATCTCTCGGCCAAAGCGACCAGAAGCGCGACCGCCGAAAGGTTGTCGTTGGCCCCGGGAACGATTGGGCTGCGGGCGATGTCGGCGAACGTGGCCACCCCTACGGCGCTCATCGCTGCACCGGCAAGCATCATCGCGCGGCTGCCGCGCAGCGCGCCGGCCCCGGCTAGGGCGGGAGCGAAGATCGCCGGCCACCAGCTGGGCAATGAAGTGTCGATGCGCTCAACGATGCCGGGGAACCGTGCCACCGCGAACTCCTGAAGTCGGGAATCGAAGAACCTGCCGCTGTGCGCGGCGTCGTGGTGTGCACACACCACCAGAGTGTGCGCTCCGGACGGATCACCGGCCTCGGCCACCACGTTCCAGGTGGTGCGGGAGTTGTGCAGGGCCTTGCGCACCAGCCGCGCACCATTGGAGCAGTCGTCGGCGATGGCCAGCCCCGCCCCGAACCCCGCCAGCGCGGCCGGTGCCCGCAGACGGCGGCTGACCAGGCCGGCGGCGGCCGCCGCGATCCCGACGGCGGACAGTTTGGCGTGCAGCCGCGGGTAGCCGTCGTAGAACTGCTCTTCCTCAATGCGGGCCCGGCGTGCTCCCGCGGTGCGCAGCCGCTCGACGATCCAGACGGCTGCCTGCCGCTCCCCCGGCGCGCCCGCGGCACGCTCGATCGGCGCGAGCGTCTCAACGACTTCGCGCAGTGTCTCCAGTTCGGTCGGTCCTGCGGTGATTGTGGTCATGGCAACTCCCGTATGCGCATTAGAGGAACGTGCACCCTTCACCCCGGTAGGTCGGGACCGTGTCGACTATCGCGGCGCCGCGCACCAGATGCAGGCGATCGAACCGCTCACACAGTTCGCCGGCCTTGGTGTGCCGGAAGTACACCTTGTCACCGATCTTCAGCCGCCGCGCCGCGGCACCGGTCAGCGGCGTCTGGACTTCGCCGGTACCCTCCATCGGATCGAGCTTCAGCCCTTCTGGGAGGTACGGGGTGGGCATCCGGTCTTTGGCGCCGACGCCACTGGCAAGATAACCGCCGCCCAGAGCGGTCACCGTCGCCGCATCCGGCCGACGCGACACCGGCAGCGCGAAGATGGCCGCGGGTTGCAGGGTGAACGACGAGTAGGAGTCGAATGATGTCGGGGCGTAGAAGCCGGAACCGGCGGTCGCCTCGGTCATTGCCGGTTCCCGGGCCACCAGCTGCAAGTCGCCCGTCCCCCCGGCATTGACGAGCTCGAGGTCGGCGACCTCGCGCACCAGCTCCACCGCGCGGGCTCGGCGGTCCCGTAATTCGGCGATCGACCGGCGCTGCATCCAGCCGACGAGAGCGTTCTGCACGCGCCTGCCGGTGACGTGGTCGCCCACCCCGGCGATGTGGCCCTCATAGGACATCAGCGCGACCAGCTTCAGAGCCGGCCGACGCGCGATCTCGACGGCGAGTGCATGCGCCTGCTCAGGGGTATGCACCGGCGAGCGTTTGGGACCGATCTTCACCCGCCCGCCCGCCGGCCAGTATCCGGCGTCGAGGTCCAGGCACAACCGCACCGGCCGGTCGGTGACACTTTCGATCAGGTCGAGATGGTCGAGGCAATCGACCATCACGATCGGCGCACCATCGGGGTCTGCGGCGGTGATTTCGCCGAGTTCGCGCAGCGCGGCGCGATCAGAGCTGGGGTAAGCGAGCAGCAGATTCCGGAAGCCGTGGCCGGTCAGCCACAGCGTCTCGCGCAGGGTGAATGTCATCAGCCCGTCGAAGCGCTGATCGGAGTCCAGGATCTCGCGTTGGATCGGCCTGCAGCGCAGCGATTTCGACGCCACCCGGATCGGCTTGTCGCCGGCGCGGGCAAGCATCTGGCGGGCGTTGCCCCACATCGCGTCGAGGTCGATGAATGCAAACGGGGGGTCGACGTCGGCGAATGCCTGTTCGTATCGCTGCAGCCGGCCCGACGTGTCCAGCCTGACCTGGCCAACCGAACGTTGCTCGCGGCCGGAATTCACGCCGTCACCTTATGCGAACACGCGCCCGATTGCCGCAACCCGCCGGCAATCGACGGCGCGGTCTGTCAGTTGGGTCCGTTTGTTCCATTCTGACCCAACAACAGGCCTCCCCTACCGCCCGGACCGCCGGGTGCGCCGCCGGTGCCCGCCCCACCGTTGCCGCCGTTGCCGATCAGAATGGCGTTGCCGCCCGCACCACCAGCGCCCGCGCCGCCCTGTGCGCCGCTGCCGCCGGCGCCGCCATTGCCGAACAGCAACCCGCCCCCGCCACCGCCACCTCCGGTGCCGACGCCGCCCGCGCCGGCCGCCCCGCCCGCACCGCCGCTACCGAACAGGTAAGCGCCGTTACCGCCGGCGCCGCCGGCCGCGATGCTGTTCGTACCGCCCGCGCCGCCGGCGCCGCCATTGCCGCCGTTGCCGAACACCCAGCCCCCGTTGCCGCCGGCGCCTCCACCCGCATACAGCACCCCGCCGACGCTGGTGGCACCGCCGTCGCCCCCGTCGCCGCCCGTCCCGAACAGCAGTCCGCCGCGGCCGCCGTTGCCGCCCAGGCCGCCGACCGGACGTTGACTGAGGATAGGAGCGTCGGTTTTTCCGATGATGCCGATGCCGCCGCCGCTGCCACCATGACCCCCGGCCCCCAACAACGAGGCGTCACCGCCACCGCCGGCGAAGCCGCCGGAGCCGGCGTAGCCCGCGACAGGTCCGGCGCCGCCGTCGCCTCCGGCCCCACCGCTGCCGCCCAGCCCGCCGTTGCCGGCAAGCAGGCCTCCGGGGCTGCCCTGGCCACCCAGGCCGCCGACGCCGCCGTTGCCTCCCGAGGCGGTGCCGCTGCCGCCGCTGCCGCCAACGCCGCCATTGCCGCCGGCTGCGCCGTTACCGAATAGACCGAGGGCGCCGCCGTTCCCGCCGGCGCCACCATGCCCCCCGGCGTTGCCGCTGAGCGGCGTCCCGGCGCCGGTGCCCCCGGCGCCGCCCATTCCCCCGGTGCCGGGTGCGCCGTAGAGCAGGCCGCTTTGACCACCGCCACCCCCTTGGCCGCCGTAGCCGCCCAGGCTGTTGGTCGCCAGGGAGGTGTCACTCGGTCCGCCGGCTCCTCCGGTGCCTCCGGCGCCGCCGTATCCGAACAAGGCCGCGCTTGCGCCCCCGGCCCCGCCGGACCCACCGGCGCCGCCGGCGGACAGGATGGTCTGGGTAGGGCCGGGCAGTGGCGCCGCTCCGCCGGTCCCGCCGGCGCCACCCGCCCCGCCGAACCCGTAGAACAGGCCGGCTCCGCCGCCGTTGCCGCCCGAGCCGCCGGCGGTGCCCACGATACTGCCGGTGACCGGGGCACCGCCGTTACCGCCTGCCCCGCCGAAACCTCCGTTGCCCCAGAGCAATCCGCCGCTTCCGCCGGCTCCGCCGGTGGGGCCTGGCAGTCCGGCCGCGGTGGCGTTGCCCGCGGCTCCCCCATTACCCCCGTTACCGAACAGACCGGCGCTGCCGCCGTTGCCACCACCCTGGTTGTTTGCACCGGCTCCCCCGTTGCCCCCGTTGCCCCACAGCAACCCGCCATCGCCCCCGTTCGCGCCGGTTCCGTTAACCCCGTCGGCGCCGTTGCCGATCAGCGGTCGGCCGAGCAGCAGTTGGGTGGGTGCATTGATGAGATCGAGCAGGTCCTCGGCGATCGACTGCGCGGCCAGTGGCGTGGCGTTGGCCGCCTCGGCCAGGGCATAGCTGCCGGCACTGGCCGATAGCGCCTGTACGAACCGATCGTGGAACGTCGCGGCCTGCATGCTCAGCACCTGGTAAGCGCGGGCGTGGTCACCGAACAATGCCGCGACAGCGGCCGATACCTCATCGGCCGCGGCGGCCAGCTGTGCGGTTGTCGGCGCGGCTGCCGTCGCATTGGCCGCAGTCAACGAGGAGCCGAGGCTCGCCAGATCCGAAGCCGCTGCCGTCAGAAAATCCGGCGTCGCGCTGAGATACGACACAATGCCTCCGCTTAGCCGTCGTCGAACTTCGGCAAAGAGTATCGCGACCAGGGCGTCGGACCGTGCATTTCCCTCAGTCGTCGTGCCCCGAGGTCACAGGATGGCCTTGACGTCCTTGGCCCGGGCGATCTGGTCCCAGTCCACATCGAGTTCCAGCAGGATCTCCTCGGTGTGCTGGCCGTGTTCGGGCGCCCGGCTCGGGGCCGGCGGCGTTTCGTTGAATTGCACTGGCGCAGCGACGATCCGGTACTTCTCCCCACTGTCGTCGACGTTGGTCACGACGTAGCCGTTGGGTTCCACCTGCGGGTCGTTGAGGGTCTCGCGCGGTGTCGCGAGGGCTCCCCACACGCCGGGTTCATCTGCCAGCACCTGCCGCCAGTGTGCCAGGTCATGGTCGGCAAAAGCCTTGGTGAAGATGGCCGTTGCCTCTGCGGCGTTCGCGATCAGGTTCGACGACGGCACGAAACGCGGATCGTTGACCACTTCGGCCAAGCCCATGCGCCGGCAGAAGCCGGCCCAGAACTTGTCGGGTTGCAGGAACACCAGCTGGATCCAGCGGTTGTCCTTGGTCCGGTACCTCGCCACCAGCGGGTTGATGGCCAATCCGGGTGGCGCCCCCGGGATTCCGTCGATATCGAACAGATCGGCAACCGAAATCGACGGCGCGATCGCCCACATCGCCTGCGCCAGCAGTGAGGAGTCGACAATGCTCGGCTCGCCGGTCCGCTCCCGGTGGAACAAAGCTGCACACACCCCCCCGGCCAGCGTCGCTCCGCCTTGCAGGTCCCCGAACGCGGGCCCCTGCACCGCCGGGTTCTCGGTGCCGAAGGGGGTGAGCGTATACGCCACTCCGCCGCGTGCCAGATAGGTGGCGGCGTCGAAGCCGCCGCGGTCACGGTCGGGACCACGCACTCCCAGGCCGGTGCCCCTGGCGATGATGATCCGGGGATTGAAGGAGCGGATGTCCTTGACCGTCAACCGGGCGCGCTCGAGTGCACCGGGCAGCCAATTGGTCAGGAAAACATCCGCCGAAGCCAGCAAGCGGCCGAACAATTCGCGACCGGTGTCGGTCTTGATGTCGATCGCGATGCTGCGTTTGCCCCGGTTGCTCAACTCCAGGATGAAGTCGACGTCGGCACGCGCTGCCTGGCGCGTGAATCCACCGACCACCAACGCGCGTCCGGGATCACCGGAGGCGACTCCTTCAACCTTGATGACGTCGGCGCCCCAGTCCGCCAGGGCGACTCCCGCGGACGGAACGTATGTCCACGATGCCAGCTCGACAACCCGCACACCGCTGAGCATGCCCGCCATGGTCGACCCCCTGGGTTGCTTTCTTGCTATTTTAGATATTCTAGCTACTGTAAGGCATATTGATAGCCCGACCGCAGCCATACCCGCTCGGGCACGGCTGCCCGTGGGAGAGATGCGATGGAGCCGACCGCTGGTCCGATCCCCGAACTCCGCCTGCGGAGCTCGCACGTCGCGCCGGGAGCAACCTCATGACCAGAGATGTTGGGACACAACGGCGATCATGCCGACAAGGGGCGGGCTAGGGGGCGCGACGTGGGCCGAGTTACCGGAAAGGTTGCCGTCATCAGTGGAGCGGCGCGGGGGCAGGGCCGCTCGCATGCGCGGATGCTGGCCGCCGAAGGCGCCGACGTCATCGCGATCGACCTGTGCGCAGATATCGAGACCAACGAGTATCCGCTGGCCCGGCCGCAGGATCTCGACGAGACGGTACGCCTGGTCGAGAAGGAAGGTCGGCGGGCGTATTCGGCCATCGCCGACGTTCGTGACCGCGTTGCCGTGTCGGCCGCGATCGACGAGGGCGTCGCCGAGTTCGGCCGTCTGGACATCGTGGTCGCCAACGCCGGGATCTGCCCGCTGACTGCCGGCTTGCCGCCCCAGGCCTTCGCCGACGCTGTCGACGTCGATCTGGGCGGCGTGCTGAACCTGGTGCACGCCGCCCTCAAACATCTGCGGGCCGGCGCGTCCATCATCGTCATCGGATCCAACGCCGCCTTCATGTCGTCGATGAACACCACCGGAATCGATGGGGGTCCCGGCGGCGCCGGCTACGCGTTCGCGAAAATCGCCGCGGCACATTACGTCAACGACTTCGCGCGGGCACTGGCACCGTTCTCCATCCGCATGAACGCGGTGCATCCCACCAACGTAAACACCGACATGCTGCACAGCGCACCGATGTACCGGGCGTTCCGGCCCGACCTGGCCAACCCGGCCCGCGAGGACGTCGAGCCGATTTTTCCGTTGGTGCAGGCGATGCCGGTTCCTTACGTGGAACCAGAAGACATCAGCGAGGCGGTGCTGTTCCTGGCTTCTGACGCTGCTCGCTACATCACCGGCCAGCAGTTGCGGGTGGACGCCGGCGGCTTCCTCAAAGTCAAACCCTGGTCGGGCTCATAACCGATGCCGGGCAACGGAACTGGAGGCACTTGGTGAACGAGCGCCGTCTCTATGAGCTGATGGTGTTGATGAAGGCCGCCGACGACCGGCTGTCCAGGGGCATCAGCACCGGGGAGTTCATGTGCGTGTACTGGCCGTCGCGCGGCCAGGAAGCCATCGCGGCGGCGATGGGTGTGACGCTGCGCCCCGACGATCAGTTGGTGACCACTTACCGTGGGCTGCACGATCTCATCGGCAAAGGCGTGGCGCTGGAAGAGATCTACGGCGAGATGATGGGCCGCGTCGTGGGCGCCGGCCGGGGCAAGGGCGGCACCATGCACATCGCCGACCCGGACAAGGGGGTGATGCTTTCCACCGGGATCGTCGGGGCCGGCCCACCCGTTGCTGTCGGCCTTGCCATGGCGGCTCAACGTAAAGGGCTGCAACGGGTTACGGTAGTGAGCTTCGGTGACGGCGCCACCAACACCGGTTCGTTCCACGAGGCCGCGAACATGGCCGCGCTGTGGGATCTACCGTTGGTGTTCGTCTGCCAGAACAACCTGTACGCCGAGATGACGCCGACCTCGGCCACGATGAAGATCCCTCAGGTGGCCGATCGGGCCGCGGGGTACGGCATACCCGGTGTCCGCGTCGACGGCAACGACCCGCTTGCGGTTCAATCGGCACTGGTGCAGGCGCTGGGCCGGGCGCGCCGCGGCGGCGGTCCCACGTTCATCGAATGCGTGACATTCCGCTTCCGCGGACACTACTTCGGCGACCGGATGTCGTACATCCCGAAGGACCAACTCGCCGCAGCCATGGCCGCCGACCCGGTGCCACGATTCCGCGATCAGCTGGTGGCAGCGGGCATCTGCACCGCCGACGAACTCGACCGCGTTGACGCCGACGCTCAAGCGGCGGTCCAAACCGCTCTGGACACCGTGCTGGGTGCCGATCCACCGTCGATCGACGAATTGGACCGCGATGTGTATGCCACCCCGATCAAGTTCCCCGGCTGAGGAATCGACCCGCCATGGAAGAACGAGAGATGAGCATGCGCGAGGCGCTGAACCTCGCGCTGGATCAGGCTTTGGGGGCCGACGAACGAGTGTTCCTGCTCGGTGAGGACATCGCCGATCCCGGCGCGTCGGGGCCCACCGCCGGGTTGTCGACGAAGTACGGCCACGACCGGGTACTGGATACGCCGATCTCGGAAGCGGGGATCGTCGGTGCCGCGATCGGTGCCGCCATCGACGGCCTGCTGCCGGTGGCCGAGATCATGATCATGGATTTCATCGGCATCGCCGCCGACCAGCTGATCAACAACGCTGCCAAGTTGCGGTTCATGACCGCCGGCCGGACAACCGCGCCCATCACGATCCGCACCCAGGTGTACGCGGGTCTGGCCACTGGTGCGACGCACTCGCAGTCGCTGGAGGCCTGGTTCATGCACATCCCCGGGATGAAGGTCATCGTGCCGTCCACACCGCGGGACGCCAAAGGCCTACTCACCTCGGCCATCTTCGACGAAGATCCGTGTCTGTTCGTCGAAACCATCCGGCTGCAGGGCAGGAAGGGTCCGGTGCCGGTGGATCCCGGCTTCGCAATTCCCCTGGGCCAGGCCGACATCAAGTGGTCCGGCACCGACGTGAGCCTGATCGGTTACGGACGCGCCGTGCACGACGCGCTGGCCGCCGCGGCCACTCTGCACGAGCAGGGCGTCAGTGCGGAGGTGGTCGACCTGCGTACCCTGCTCCCGCTCGACGTCGACACCATCGTCGAATCCGCGCGCCGTACCCGGCGCGTCGTGATCGTGCACGACGCCGTGCAGTTCGCCGGACCGGGGGCCGAGGTCGCCGCCATCCTGTCTTTAGAGTTGTTCGGGGAATTGGCCGCTCCCATCCAGCGTGTCGGCGCCAGGTTCGTCCCCGCACCGGCCGCGGCGGCGCTGGAGGCACATGTTTACCCGTCGCCGGCCCGGATCGTGGCGGCTGCGCGGCTGACTTTGGAGAAGGCCAGGGCGCATGGCTGACTTCGTGATCCGGATCCCGCGGGTGTCGGTCGCCGTCTCGGAGGCCGAGCTCACCGAGCTACTGGTGGCGGCCGGCGAGCATGTCGACGAGGGCACGCCAATCTACGTGATCGCCACCGAGAAGGTGGAACAGGAGATCGAAGCCGGGGCATCGGGCACCGTGCGGTGGACCGGCCAGATCGGAACGACTTACGACATCGGCACCGAGATCGGCGTCATCACCTCATAGTGAAAGGTATTGAAAGCCATGGACCTCAACGAGACTCGCGAAAGAATCATCTATGAAAAGGAAGGTCCCATCGCGCGTGTCACGCTGAACTGGCCGGAGAAGGCCAATGCTCAGGATCAGAAACTGGCCGAAGAAGTCGATGCCGCGTTGCTCGACGCCGACCGCGACTACGACATCAAGGTGCTGGTGCTCAAGGCGAACGGGAAGGGCTTCTGCTCGGGACACGCCATCGGCAACAACGCCGTCGACTATCCGGCATTCGTCGAAGGCGCGAAAGTGATGGGCACGCCATGGAAGCCGCAGACCGACCTGTTCGTCAAGCCCGTGATGAACCTGTGGGAGTTCTCCAAACCGACCATCGCGCAGGTGCACGGTTACTGCGTCGGCGGAGGCACGCACTACGGGCTGACCACCGATATCGTGATCGCCGCCGAAGATGCCTATTTCTCCTATCCCCCGCTGCAGGGATTCGGCATGCCCTCCGGAGAATGCTCGATTGAGCCGTGGGTCTTCATGAACTGGCGCCGGGCGGCGTACTACCTGTACCTCGCCGAGGTCATTGACGCCAGGAAAGCCCTGGAGGTCGGACTCGTCAACGAGGTGGTTCCCCGCGAAAAACTCGATGATCGGGTCGAGGCCATCGCTCGCCACATCGCTCAGGCACCGATGACCACCCTGCTGGCGACTAAGGCCAACCTGAAGCGGGCCTGGGAACTGATGGGCATGCGGGTGCACTGGCAGAGCTCGAATGACCTTGTCGCCCTTGCCTCGTTGAGCAAAGACGTGCAGGAGCTGATTCAGACGGTTTTCCGGGACAAGGTGCTGCCATCCGAACAGGCGCGACGGCAGGCTGCGGCGGCCGCATCGACCGACGGCGCCGGCACCTAGACCCACCCGTGAACATCGCCGATCACGCGAGAACGGCCGCACGGTCGCCGGCACTCATCACTGCGGGCGGCGTGATCTCCTTCGGTGAGCTGTACGCCCGCAGCCAACGGGTCGCCGCGGCGTTGTACGAGGCCGGTCTGCGCCGCGGCGACGGTGTGGCGGTGATTCTTGCCAACCGGCCGGAGTTTCTCGAAATCACCTGGGGCTGCCAGCTTTCCGGTCTCTACTACACCGCGGTCAACACCCATTTCACGCCGGGAGAGGTCGCCTATGTCATCGGCGACTCCGAAGCGAAGGCGGTGTTCGTGGATCGGTCGATGACCGCCCTGGCCTCGCATATCCGCGAGGTCAACTCCTCGGTGCGCGTGCACTTGGCGGTTGGTGGCGAGCTGCCGGGCTGGCGGTCGTATGAGGATGTGCTGGCCGTGGCGGGGCAAGCCCCGCCCCTGATGGACGGTAGCGAGATGCTTTACTCCTCGGGCACCACCGGCAGGCCCAAAGCGGTGCGCCGCCCGCTGCCGGAGGACGGCAACGGATCCTGGGCGCAGGCGGTGCTGGAGTTGGCGCTCGTTCACAAGTACGGCATGAACCCGTCAAGCGTGTATCTGTCCCCGGCGCCGCTGTATCACGCAGCCGGGGTCAACTACACGATGGCGGTCAATCGCGTTGGCGCGGCATCGATCATCATGCCCAGGTTCGACGCGGAGACCGTGTTACGGCTGATCGAGACCCACCGGGTCACCCACGCCCAGTTCGTGCCGACGATGTTCGTGCGGATGCTCAAGCTGCCGGCGGCAGTTCGGAGCAGCTACGACGTGTCGAGTCTGCGGTGTGTGATTCACGCGGCCGCCCCCTGCCCGGTCGGCGTCAAACGTCAGATGATGGACTGGTTCGGCCCCATCATTCACGAGTACTACGGCGGCACCGAGGGTTTCGCGGGTACGACGATCGGGCCGCAGGAATGGTTGGAGCACCCGGGCTCGGTGGGCAACCCCATGACCGCTGTGCACGTCGTCGGTGAGGACGGCACCGAGCTGCCGGTGGGCGAATCCGGCGAACTCTATTTCGAGGGCGGCCCGGACTTCGAGTACTTCAAAGACCCCGCCAAAACGGCGTCGGTACACAACGAACGCGGTTGGCGCACCTTGGGCGACATGGGCTACCTCGACGCCGACGGCTATCTCTATCTGACCGACCGCTCCACCTTCATGATCGTCTCCGGCGGGGTCAACATTTATCCGCAGGAAGTGGAGAACCACTTGATCATGCATCCCAAATTGCTCGACGCAGCGGTGTTCGGGGTGCCTAACGACGAGTTCGGCGAAGAGGTCAGGGCCGTGGTGCAACCAGCACCGGCGATCGCGCCGGGCGCCGAGCTGGAGGCAGAACTCATTGCCTACTGCCGGGCCCACCTGGCCGCCTACAAATGTCCGCGCACCGTCGAATTCGACGCTGAGCTGCCTCGCGACCCGAACGGGAAGCTGTACAAGCGGCAAATCCGGGACCGGTACTGGCAGGGACGGATGTCCCGAATCGTATAGATATAGAGGGAACGCCATGGATGTGAACTGGGCGCCGCTGCCGGTGCCGTGGGCGGTGCAGGACGCCGACCGGATACCCAAGCAGCGCTACTACGACCCGCAGTTCTACGAGCTGGAAACCCGTAAGTTCTGGCCGCGAGTGTGGCAGATGGCATGCCGTCTCGAGGAGATCCCCAAACCCGGTGACTTCGTCGAGTACGAGATCCTCGACCAGTCCGTCATCGTGGTCCGCCTCGATGCCGACACCGTGCGTGCCTACCACAACGCATGCCGCCACCGTGGCGTGAAGCTGGTGGAGGGCAACGGGTCCCGTCGCACCTTCGTCTGCCCCTTCCACGGCTGGTGCTGGGGCATCGACGGACGGAACACCTTCGTGCTGCGAGCGGAGGCGTTCGACGAGCACAACCTGGATCCCGAAGACCTGGCGCTCGTCGCGGTGCGATGCGAGTTATGGGGTGGGTGTGCGTGGATCAACCTCGATGACGACGCACCCCCGCTGCGTGACTGCTTCGAACCGTTCGCGACGATCTACGACGCCTGGAAGGTGGAGTCGCTGCGCACGGAGTGGTGGCAATCGTGTCGACTTCCGGTGAACTGGAAGCTCGCGATGGCGGCCTTCATGGAGGGCTATCACGTCCCGCAGACGCACCCTCAGTTACTGCCGTCGTCGCAGCCCGCATCGACGAAGCCCGGCCTGATTCAAAGCAATCTGTACTTCATGCGCACCCTCGGCGCAGGCATGGCCGGCATGACCCACGAGAACGACATCCGGATCGCAGAAGGCCTGCAAAACATCACGCTACCAACCGATCCCGCCGAGGCGACGGCGCTGTGGAAAAGCACCCTCAACGATGCCGTGGTCGCCTGGCACCGAGCCCGGGGCTGCGACATGCCCGACCTCAACGACCTGCAGCGCCGCGGGATCGTCGACGCGATCGGGTTCTGCTTTCCGCACTACTTCCTGCTGCCGCAATACAGCAGCGCCTCGTCCTATCGGATCCGTCCGCTCGGGCCCGAGGAGACGCTGTTCGAGATCTGGTCACTCACCCGGATTCCGCCGGACCAGATCACCGGTAAGCCCACCCCGCCGCGGCCCATGGCACCCGATGACCCGCGCTGGCCGCCCATCCCCGCCCAGGACTTCTCCAACCTGCCCCGGCAACAAAAAGGATTGCACTCGAAGGGATTCGAATACATGCGGCTATCCAGCCAGATTGAGGGACTGATCTCCAATTTCGAGCGCGTCATCGACGGTTTCCTGGCCGACCTGCCGTATGAAGCGCTGGTCCCGGCGATCCAGAAGACCAACACCACGATCGACGTGCCGATCGCCGATCTCGGCTTCACAGCCGCCGGCGCGTCGCCAGCAGGGGCACCACGGTGAATACCGATTGGCATCGCAGCGTCGACCTGGTGATCGCGGGCAGTGGCGGCGGGGGGATGGTCGCGGGACTGGCCGCACTCGATGCCGGCCTGCAGCCGCTGATCGTCGAAAAGCAGTCTCTGGTCGGTGGTTCGACGGGACTGTCCGGGGGGATCGTCTGGCTGCCCAACAACCCGTTGATGCGAGCGGAGGGCATCGCGGACTCCCACGAGGACGGTCTGGCCTATCTGTCGGACGTCGTGGGTGATATTGGCGCACCCTCCTCCCCCGCGCGCCGGGAGATGTTCCTGACCGCCGGTTACGAAATGATCAATTTCCTCGTCCGCAAAGGCGTGCGTTTGATCCGGTGCGCCGGGTGGAGCGACTACTACCCGAATCACAAGGGCGGCAACGAGTCCGGCCGCGCCGTGGAGGGAATACCGTTCGACGCCGCCGCACTCGGCGCCTGGCACGACAAGGTGCAGCCGCCACTGGCCCGAAATTACGGGTACGTCGTCCTGACCAACGAATTGCGCTCGGTCCAGTATTTCAATCGTTCACCTCGCGCGTTCGCGGTCGCTGCCCGGGTCTTCGCCCGCACCCGGGCCGCCCGCCTTGCGCGCCGGCAGATCCTGACCAACGGCGCGTCATTGATCGGCCAGATGCTCAGGGTGCTCATCGAACTCAGCGGCGGCCAGCCACCGCTGTGGACCAACGCCGCCGTGGACGACCTCATCGTCGAAGACGGACGCGTGGCCGGTGCCCGCATCATCCGCGACGGCGTGACCCAGAACGTTAAGGCGCGCAAGGGAGTACTGCTGGCCGCCGGGGGTTTCGGGCACAACCCCGACATGCGTCGCCGGTACAGCGCCGAACAGCCCAACGATGGACAGTGGTCGATCGCCAACGCGGGCGACACCGGCGAGGTGCTGCAGGCCGCGATGCGGTTGGGGGCCAAGACCGATCTGCTCGACGAAGCCTGGTGGCTCCCTTCGGTGTTCATCGCCAACGGCGGTGCTGCCGCCGCGTCGCTGGGGTCGGGACGGCAGCGGCCCGGAGCCATCTACGTGGACTCCGGCGGCCGGCGGTTCTGCAACGAGTCCAATTCCTATGTCGAGGTCGGCAAGGCGATGTACGCCAACAAGGCGGTGCCCTGCTGGATGATCTTCGACGACGGGTACGTGCGCCGCTACGTCGCCGGTACCAATCCGGTCAAACGCGAGCACCTACCCCGGGCGCTGATCGACAGCGGCGCCGTCAAGCGCGCTGCGACACTCAGCGAGCTGGCCCGCCAGATCGACCTGTCCGGGCCGGAGCTGATCCGAACGGTCCAGCGGTTCAACAAGTTTGCGGCCAAGGGCTTGGACCCTGATTTCGGTCGGGGTCAGTCGGCGTACAACGACTGCCTCGGAGATCCCGGGTACCGGCCCAACCCTGCGGTGGGTCCACTGGACCGCGCGCCCTACTACGCCACCAAGGTCTTTCCCGCGGACGTGGGGACGTGCGGCGGGGTGATCACCAACGAACATGCGCAGGTGCTCGACCAGCAGGACCGGGTCATTGAGGGGCTGTACGCGACCGGCAACACCACCGCCACGGTCATGGGCCGGACATATCCCGGCGCGGGCGCAAGCATTGCGAGCTCAATGGTGTTCGGCTATGTCGCGGCTCGACACGCCGCCGGCCGCAAGGTCGCCGGTGAGATGAGCCGCTGAGTTGGCCAGAGTACCTTCCGCCGAGCGTGAGGCTGGCTTCACGTTCGGCGTCGAACGTGAAGCCAGCTTCACGATGGCCGCTGGCCCCCAGTGTCGGCGCCCTCGACGAAATCGCGGGGCTTCATGCCGGACTGGATGAGCTCGGCCCGACGGGCCTGCACATCCGAAGCCGCGCCCACCATGTTCGTCAGGATGTGGCTGACCTGAAGATGCACGCGCATCCCCATCAGTTCCCAGGCCCGCTTCACGTTGTTCTTCACCGCCATCAGCGTGGTCAGCGGAATCTGAGCGATCTTGCGGGCCATCTCTTCGACGGTATCCTCGAGGTCGTCGCGCGGCACCACCTTGTTGAGCAAGCCCCAGTCGAGTGCCTGCTGGGCCGACAGCGTCGGGGCCAGCAGCAGCCAGTCCATGGTGCGATGCCAGTTCATCATCAGCCAGGGCTCGATCATGGTGTGACCGCCGGGCTCGCCGAGGCTCTGTGCCAGCGGCATCTGGAAATACGCGTCCTCGGAGGCGACGCAGAAGTCGGTCAGCAGTCCCAGGTAGATCCCGCCGCCCATGCAGTAACCATGAATCTGGGAGATCGTCGGTTTGGGAAACTCCCACAAATACAGCGTCGGCCACAAAAACAGGTCGGCGGTGCCTTTGTAGAGATCCTCGAAGGTGTTTCCGAAGTCGGGATAAGGGTTTTCGTCCGGGCCCCACCGGGCCACGTGGCCCCCACAGAAACCCTTGCCGTTGGCCTTGAGGATGACGACCTTGATCTCTTTGTCGTGATCGGCCTCTCGCAGACAGGTGTCGACTTCGGTCACCAGCACCGCATCTTTGGTGTTCGCCTTCTCCGCCCGGTTCAAGACGATGCGCGCGATGGGTGGCTCACGCTCGTAGATGACAGCTTCCAGCACGCGCCGCTCCATGGTCCTGACACTACCCGACTCGGAGTGCGGGCTACAGTGACCGGCTGACGATTTCCTTCATGATTTCGCTTGTGCCGCCGTAGATCTTGTCGACGCGCGGCTTCTATGCAGGTGCGATACGGTAGTCCGTCATGTACCCGTAGCCGGCGACCGCGTTGCTGGGGCGACCAACGTCGACATCGACGCGGTCACCGCGTCGTTGTTGCGGTGCCCGACAGTACCCCGGCTCGGCGCGCCACCAACCAGGCATATCCCCCGCCCTCGCCCGCCGTCAGTTGATCGAGTTCACCGAATACCGAAGGCAGTTCGCCGCGGGCGGCGCGGAACGGCCCCGGTTCGGCGCCGACCTCACTGAGAGTGCAGATAGCCAGTATTCCGCCCGGCGCCAAGCGCTCAATCAGCGCCCGGTCGAGGCGGCGGTCGCGGAACTTGTTGCACAGCAACATGTCTACCGGCGGTCCGTCCGGCAGACCCTCGTCGAGGTCGGCGATACTGAATCGGCAGCGGTCACCAAAACTCATGCGGTCAGCTAGATTTGAGGCCAGTTCGATAGCCACGCGGGAAATGTCCACGCCCCAGACGTCCAGCCCCCGCCTTGCCAGCCAAACGGAGTCAACCCCCCGGCCACAGGCGATATCGAGTGCCCGTCCCGAGTTGGGGATCACGTCGATACGCGGAAGCAGGAACTCTGGCGGAGCACCGACCTCGACCAGCGCCGGGCCCGACTTCGCGTAACGCTCATCCCACCGGCGCCGGTCCTGCTCGGTCACACCGCCCACGTTACTGCGTTCTCAATTTCTGGACAGTTGTCCACGTGTAGCCCGTCGTTTCCTACACCGGACGGGTGTCGAGCGGGGTACCACTTTTCGCGGGCGACGACGCGTCCGCCGCGGCCGGCGCAAGCACGCAGCGCCGTTCGGATCGGCGTCCGGGACAGACGATCCGCAAGGTCCTGGACGCCGCGCTGGAGGAGTTGCGCGAGTCGTCTTACGCCAACCTCACGATGCGCGCGGTGGCCCAGCGGGCCGGCGTGTCACCCGCGAGCGCCTACACCTACTTCTCGTCGAAAAGCGCACTGGTGGTGGCGGTCTACCTTCGGCTGCTCCGGGAACTCCCGCGGCACACCGACGTGAACGACACCACCAAAACCAGGGTCAGCGCGACGATGCGGGACACGGCGCTGGTGGTCGCCGACGAGCCGGAACTCACCGCCGGGTGCGGCGCCGCGCTGATGGCCGACGACCCCGCCGTTGTTCCGCTTCGGGAGGAGATCGGCGCGGACGTTGCCCGCCGGATCGGCGCGGCGCTGGGCCCCGGCTGGCCGCGGCCGGTGAAGTCCACCCTGCAGATGACCTTCGCAGGTGCTCTGATGACGGCCCGCTTCCTCACCTATCACGAGATCGCGGGTCAGCTCGATGAGGCGGTCAATCTCATCCTCGGCGCGTCCGTCGCCTGAACGGCGGGGGCAGGTCAGACGGGAGTGAGCGGCAACGATTTGCGCGGCTGAAAGACGAAGGTCGAACCGCCGCTGACCTTGGCCACTGAAACTTCCGGGAATTCCTTTGTCACCGTGTCGGTTTCGGTGATCAATGCTGTCCATTCGGTCGCGCTGCCGCTGATGTCGACGCGCAGATGTGGATCCACCGCGGACACGATCGCTTGCAAGGGTGCCACCTCGCCGGGGGATACCAGCGCCGGCCAGGCATGATCCTCGTGGGCCGGCGACGGATGCAGGTGCAGGCGATCCCGTTCGAAATCCGCCCGCACGTAGACGGCGGGATTGAACAGCGGGTGCAGTTTCATTACACGCACCGCACCCTCGACGCCCGCGGGCAAGTCCAGTGCTCGGTGGATCCGCTCGCCGGCCAGCCCTGCGAGCCCGATCAGCTGCTTGGTGGCGATCGACCGGGCCATGGCCGTGTCGTCGCCGGCGCGTTTGCGCACCGCGAGGTCGAACGACAGATAGAGCAGATGCATCTGCAGGCAGACCTCGTCGGCGAGACGGACCAGCGCCGCGTGCGAGAAGGCGCCGAAATCGAAGTCCGACACAAGCGGTCCGGAGTAGTCGTACTGCCCCGGCCCAGTCGACTCGATCGGATCGAGTTCGGTGGTAGCGGCTCTGGTGCGGCCGACGATCTCCAGCCCGGGGATGAAGCCGACTTCAGGGTGAGAGTCGTCGATGATCACCGTCCACGCGCAGTGCGGGTGTCGGTCCGCGGGTACCCGCGGGGGCCGGTGAATCGGACGCACCTGAGCCCTGCGGTTGGTTGCCAGCGCGGTGGCGTCGAATGTCGGGTCCTCGATGTCATGACACATCCCCCGCACGTAGTCTTCGCCCATCGGTTCGACATCGAGTAGTGCTCCGCAGTGGTCGAGCTGAAACTCACCGTGCCAGCGATCGTGCACCGTGTATCGGAAGTCCATGAATTGCGGCGGTGCGCCGATGTCGAGTTGCAGGCCCTTGAAAATGGTGATGACGTCGTCGCCCTCGAAACGCAGGGCGCGCTGCATGCGCTTGGTGTACAGCGGGCTGGCGCCGGCCCACTCTTCGATCGCAATCTGCAGCATTTCCTCGCGGCCGAATTGCTGTATGCACCAAGCCATTCCGGATCGGTCGATCATCTGGCCGATCAACAGCAGCTCCGGCACCAGCGTGCTGAGCTGTGCTCGGGTGAGGGCGGCGTACCTGCTCGTCAACAGCGGTCCTCCGGTCTGCCTGGCTACCCGGCCTGCGGTGCCGTGCCGGCCTCGGTCCGGCCCGAAACTTGGCTGAACTCGTCCATGAAACTGGACAGATGTCTGGTTACTCTCGCGACTCTAGCCGATTTCTTCCGGATTCGGCACATAGCCGGCGGATAGGCCAAGACGCAGGGTGGTCAACGCCCGGTCGGTGCGGTCAGGCTTCGCTGGTTCCGAGCCCCGTCTTGACACCGTGCTTCTGGACGACTGTCCGATATCGGTGCTGCTCGCTTCACACCGCGACTGGCGTGAGCCTCACCGTGATGCCGGCGCGAGATCGGCGGCGAATGTCACCGCCAACTCCCGCTGGGCGACGCGGTTGGAAGTGCCCAGCGGTTGATCCACTCGACACTATCGGCAATCCTCATCGGGGAATCTCGTGGATGCGGCGAAGGAGGGTCTGAGGTGGCGGGTGTGGGACAGATGGCGATGAACAGTGCGCCGGTCCTGGGTGGTGTGATGCTCGCCCTGACAGCGGGGCAGTTCCGGGGACCGGACTACCGGTCGTTGATCAAGCAGGACATGGATCTGCTGGATCGGCTCCCGCCGGAAGCCACTGAACGCCGGGCAAACCTGCAGCGCAGCATCGACACCCGGATCGACGACCTGATCGACGCGGCCGACAAGACCAATGCGCTGCGCAGGGCCGCGACGTCCTACCGGGGCAACTGGCGCGACATCGTGCTGTTCCTCTGCGTGGTGTTGTTCGCCGTGGTCTGGTGGGACGTCAATCACAGCCGGGCCAACTGGTTACCGACCTTTGTGCTCCTGATCTTGCTGTCGGTGGTCACCGCCGCGTACGCACTGCGCGGAATGGTTCGTGCGGGTGTATCTCTGATGCGTGGGGGTCGCCGCGACCGCGACACCGGTTAGCTGACCGGGTGCGCAACGGCAGCCGCGGACCGCGCCGCCGGCCGTGGCGTCGGTCAACTCCCCTTCGGCCACCACCGTCTGGCCCAGCACCGGCGTCTCGACGTAGCCGTCCGAGCGTTGGATCAAGCGGCCGGCGCCACCGGGCAGATCTTCCACCCGCTCCCGACAGTGCAGCCCGAGTCGCTCCGGGTCGATCAGGTTGACGTCAGCACGACGCCCCGGCGCCGGCACACCACGGTCGCCGAGCCCGTAACAGCGCGCCGGGTCACCGTCATGACCGTTTCCAGGTGCCTGTTATTGCTGTAATGACAGAAACGTTAACGATTGTGCTCGGGCGCACGCCATGCCCGGCGTACGATCGCGACGTTCGCCGCCCGCCAAGTCAGAAAGCCGCTGGCATGCGTATCGTCGTGGACCTGAACAAGTGCCAGGGTTATGCGCAATGTGTTCCGCTGGCACCGGACGTCCTGAAGCTGCTCGGTGACGAGGCGCTGTCCTATGACCCCAATCCCGACGATTCGCAGCGGCAGCGAGTGTTGCGTGCGGCGGCGTCATGTCCGGTGCAGGCAATCATCGTCGAGACATACACCCCCGAGGCGCCGGCGTGAAGAACCCGCTCGTCGCAGAGCTTGTCAAAACCTTTCGGGCCGAAGCCCGTATCGTCATCGTAGGGGCGTCGCTGGCCGGCCTGCGCGCAGCGGAAGCCTTGCGCGACCGGGGTTTTCGAGGGCAGCTGACGCTTATCGGCGACGAGCCGCACCAGCCGTACGACCGTCCCCCGCTGTCCAAGCAGGTTCTCAAGGGCTGGGTGCCTGCCGATCACACCACGTTGCCGCGACTGCGTGCGGTGGACGCCGACTGGCGACTGGGCGTGGCGGCGGTGGGCCTGGACCGGGTCAATCGCCGGGTGCTGCTGGCCGATGGGAGCACCGTCGAATACGACCGGCTGCTGATTGCCACCGGAGTGCGGGCCAGACCGTGGCCCAACGCCGCTGAAGGCGCGCTTGACGGCGTATTCACCGTGCGCACCTGTGAAGACGCGGGCCGGCTGCAGGAAGCGTTGCGGCAACGTCCGCGGCGGGTGCTGATCGTCGGCTCGGGTTTCATCGGGTGTGAGATCGCCTCGGTCTGCTGTGAGTTGGGACTGCCTGTCTCCGTGGCCGAACGGGCCGGCGCACCATTGGTCGGCGCGCTGGGCGGGGTCATCGGCGACATCGCGGCGGCCATGCAGCGCGAGGCCGGCGTCGATCTGCGCAGTGGGGTGTCGGTACAGGCGCTGCACGGCGATAACGACGGTCACGTGCGCCAGGCCCAGCTGTCCAACGGACATAGGCTCGACGTCGACGTCGTGGTGGCGTCGTTGGGATCCATTCGCAACGTCGAGTGGCTGGAGGGGGCCGGCTTGGCCAGTGGATTTTGGGGCGTGGGGTGCGACGCGGGCTGTCGCGCATTCGACATCAACGGTGTCGTGACCGACAACATCTTCGTCGCCGGTGACATCGCCCGCATGCCGCACGTGCTTTACGAATACCAGTTCATCTCGATGGAGCATTGGGACAACGCGGTATTCGGCGCGGAGGTGGCCGCCAACAACATGATCAGCCTGGAGACTGACCGTCGCCCGCACCTGCCGGTGCCGTCGTTCTGGTCGGCGCAGTTCGGGGTGAACATCAAGGGCGCCGGGGTGTGTTCGTTCGGTGACGAGATCGTGTTCACGCAAGGGTCTCCCGGGCAACGACGGTTCGCCGCCGCATACGGACGACGGGGACGCATCGTCGGCGCCGTTACCTTCGACCATGGCAAGTGGCTTCCGTACTACACCTCGCTGATCGAGCGCTCGGCGCCGTTCCCGCCTCCCCCTCCCGGCTACGATCGGCCACCCGACATGACACCGATTCCCGCGCGGTTCCCCGATCCGCGAGTACCGACCGGGCTTCCCGATGTCGTGCTGACCGGGCATGACCCCACCTCGCGGGGAGCCGAATTCCGGCCCCGCCCCTAGAATTCCGTGAGGAGCGACATGAGCGCACGAACCGCCTGGGCCGCGGCGATGCAATATGAGAACCGCGCCGACCCCTATCCATTCTTCGACGAGCTGCGCAAGACCCCGGTCGTGCAAGTGGCCGACGACCTCTACGTGGTCACCGGATACCGGGAACTGCTTGCCCTGGCCCACGATCCGCGGATCAGCTCGGACATCAGGCGCAGCCCGCTGCGCGCCGGTGCGGACCCCGAGGTCGAGGAACTCGGTCGATACGGCCACCAGCAGAGCATCATCGTCTCCGATCCCCCCGATCACGATCGCGCCCGCCGGCAGGTGATGCGACACTTCGGGCCCCCGCACTCCCCCAGGGTGATCCCCGACACCGAACCGAGCATCGTGGCACTGTGCAACGACCTGCTCGACGGCCTGAAAGCCAACGGCGACAAACGCTTCGACGTCGTCGACGACTACGCGTATCCGGTGCCCGTGATGGTCATCTGCCGGATACTGGGCGTGCCGCTGCGCGATGAGCCCACCTTTCACGCCTGGATCTACGACATGCTGTCCGGGCTGGACCTCGGACCGGACGCGTCGACCGAAGAAGGCAGGGCCCGCGTCGAGAAAGGCCGTGCCAGCGGCGAGGCGCTGCGTGGCTATCTGGCCGAGTTGATCGACGGCTACCTGCACCACCCGGCCGACTGCCTGCTCTCCAATCTGGTCAACGACGCCGACGGCCCCGACGGCGCGATGTCGCCGCAGGAGGCGTTATCCAACGCCCAACTGCTGTTGATCGCCGGCCACGACTCGACGGTCAACACGATCTCGAACTGCGTGCTGACCCTGCTGCGCAACCCCGGATCGTTCGACCTGCTCCGGCGACGGCCCGAGCTCATCCCACGGGCGATCGAAGAAGTGCAGCGGCTGCAGTCCGCGGTGCAGTTCTTTCCCAGCCGCAGCGCCACCGACGACATCGAGATCGCCGGAACCGTGATCCCCAAAGGAGCGGCGGTCCATCTCATGTACAGCGCCGCCAACCGCGACCCGGCGCGCTTCACCGAACCTGACACCTTCGATCCGCTGCGCGCCGACAATGAGCACTTCGGCTGGGGCAGCGGAATTCACACTTGCATGGGCGGGCCGCTGGCGCGGCTGGAGGTGAATCTGGCGCTGGAGACGTTTCTGCGCCGGGTCGACAACCCCCGACTGGTTGCCGATCCGCCGCCATACCGGCGCAGCCAGGTGTTCCGCGGTCCCCTACACCTGCTCGTCGACGTCGACGGCATCCGATCCTGAGGCCTACGCCCCATCGCGCCACGTGATCAATTCGGCGAGAGTGCTTAAATCCAACCCGTTTTCGCTCGGCCTGAGTTCCGCGGTGAACAACTGTGCGAATTCTTTTCGGTACAGATCGGCCTGCCTTTCCGATGTTTGCTTTCTGCCAGCTGTACAAATTTGCGCCGACGCCTATCGCTGTTCTTGATGGGACTTACGGCGCCGGTGGCGGCAGCGGCGCCCGCCAACTTGTCTAAGTTACATATTTTTGTAAGACAAGGATTGCCCGCTGTCCGGCGCGGTGTCAGTCTGACTACATGACAGAAGCGGAATCATTCGTCGATCAGGCCGTCATAGGTCTTGCCGAGCCCCAGCCGATGTACAAGGCGCTGCGCGAGTCGGCTCCCGTGTTCAGATCGCCGCAGGCGGTGGTGCTCAGCCGACTCTCGGACATCGAGATGGCGCTCAAGCGCACGGATCTGTTCTCGTCCAACATGGACGCGGTCGATCTGGGGAACCTGCGACCACTGATCCCGTTGCAGATCGACCCGCCTGAGCACGCGAAGTATCGCCGAATCCTGGATCCGCTGTTCACGCCACGAGAGATGGCACGGCGGGAACCGCAGGTCACCGCCCTGGTCAACGAGATGATCGACCGCTTCGCGGACCGGGGTTCCTGCGATTTCCACGAAGAGTTCGCGGTGCCACTGCCCTGCACCGTCTTTCTGCAGTTGCTCGGACTGCCGCTGGAGGATCTCGAGAAGTTCCTGGAATGGAAGGACGGGGTGATCCGGCCCGAGGGGTCGACCGGTTACGACGACCGCCACGACGCCTCGGCCAAAGTCGCCGAACAGATCTACGAATACTTCGACCGCGCGATCGACGACCACATCGCCGACCCGCGCGACGACGTGCTCTCGGCCATGATCGCGACGCACTTCAAAGAAGACGACGGTGCGGCCCTGTCCCGCGAGGAGTTGCTGGACATCTGTTTTCTGTTCCTGATCGCCGGACTAGACACGGTGACGGATTCACTGGACTGCTTCTACGTCTACCTCGCCCGACACCCCGAGCATCGTCGTCAGCTGGTCGAGCAGCCCGACATCCTGCCGCACGCCATCGAGGAATTGTTGCGTTGGGAGACACCGGTGCCGGGCGTCGCCAGAGTCGCTGTGCAGGACGTCGAGATCGGTGGCTGCCCAATCAGCAAAGGCGAGCGGGTCAGCCCCTTGCTGGGCGCCGCCAATACCGATCCGGCCGAGTTCGCCGACCCCGAACGGGTCGACTTCAGCCGGAGTCCGAACCGCCATCGTGCGTTCGGTGGGGGCCCGCACCGCTGTCTGGGATCACACCTGGCCCGCATGGAACTGCGCGTCGCGCTGCGGGAATTCCACCGGCGGATCCCCGACTACCAGATTCCGCCCGGCACCGAACTCAAGTACACCGCGGCGCTGCGCTCGGTCGAAGCGCTGCCGCTGACATTTCCGGTGCCGGCGCGATGACGCGCGTATCGGTGGACGCGGACCGCTGCGTGGGTCACGGACGCTGCTATTCACTGGCACCGCAGATCTATGACTCCGACGACGTGGGCCACGCGGTCGTGCTTGTCAACGACGTTTCGGGCGCCCTGGAGCGACAGGCGCTGGTCGGTGCGCAGAACTGTCCGGAAGAGGCGATCACGCTTACTCCATGAGCGGCGCGTTGGTAGGTACGCTGTCGCAAACGACAGAAGGGACGCCCGCGCATGGAACCTGGCTCGCTCGATCCGGTGGCACAGGAGCGCTTGTCGCATGCTGACAAGTCGTTCACGTCCGACTTGTCGATCAACGAGTTCGCGTTGCTGCACGGTGCCGGGTTCGAGCCGATCGAGCTCGTGATGGGCGTCTCGGTCTACCACGTCGGGTATCAGTTCACGAACATGCGCCAGCAACAGGAACTCGGTGTCCTGACCGAGGCGACCTATCGCGCCCGCTGGAATGCCATGGCGCGCATGCAGGCCGAGGCCGACGCACTCAAGGCGGACGGCATCGTCGGTGTCCGTCTCAACTGGCGCCATCACGGTGAGGGTGGCGAACATCTGGAGTTCATGGCTGTCGGCACGGCGGTCAGGTACACCGAGAAGCCTGGGGCGTTCCGCCGCCCCAACGGGCAGGCCTTCTCCAGTCACCTCTCCGGACAGGACATGGTGACGCTGCTGCGGTCCGGATATGCTCCGGTGGCGTTCGTGATGGGCAACTGCGTCTTCCACATCGCCGTGCAGGGGTTCATGCAGACGCTGCGGCAGATGGGCCGCAACGTCGAGATGCCGCAGTGGACGCAGGGCAACTATCAGGCGCGCGAGCTGGCGATGTCGCGTATGCAGACCGAGGCCGAGCGGGACGGTGCCAGCGGCGTGGTGGGCGTGCACTTCGCGATCTCCAATTACGCGTGGGGACACCACACGGTGGAGTTCTACTCCGCGGGAACCGCAGTGCGGCGCAGCGGAAGCGGGGAAACTATCAAGCCGACGTTCGTCCTGCCGATGGATAGCTGATGTACGAGTTCGACGCCGAGCGAGTCAGCCGCACCATCGCGGAGGCACTCGCCGGTCCGGCTGGGGTTGCCATGGTGGTGAAGGTGTTCGCCGGACTGCCCGGGGTGATTCATACGCGGGCCAGGAGGGGGTTCTTCTCCTCCGACCCCGAACGCGTACAGATCGGCGACTGGCGTTACGAGATCGCACGCGACGGCAGATTGCTCGCCGGGCACGTGGTCAACGGCATCGTGATCGCCGAAGACATCTTGCCGGCCGACGCAGTCGGACCGCACATTACCCGTGCGTTGCAGCAGATCATCGCCCGCTACGGCGCGACGGTGCTCCCAGGCATCAGCGCCGCGGTCGAGGTGCTCGCCACCAGCACCGGCTATCCGTACTGAGCTGACAAGCAGCGCAACGCATTCGGCACGTCAGGAGTCACCTGCCGGCACTGCGGCCGGGGCAGCGCCGACGGGGCAGACCAGCAACTTCTTGAGTGCGTCGGGGAAAGCGTCGGCCATCCCCCACAACTCCGGTAACAGATCCGGGCAGGAAATGATGCCGACACCCAGTGCCCCATTGAGCGACATCGCGGTGACGTTGAGTCCCGCACCGCGTAGCAGCGGTCCGAGCGGATACATCGATTCGATGCGGCAGCCCAAGAAGTACAGCTGGTCCCGTGGTCCGGGCACATTTGACAAGATCATGTTGTAAACGGGGCTGGTACTCAACGGGATTCGCGGCAAGATCCGCATCGCCGCACCGAACATCGTCTGGCCGCCGAACTCAGTCCAGTCGTGCAGCAGGGTGGGCCCCATCGCCGCGGTGTGGTCCTTGGCGGCGCGGTTTCCGGCCGCGATGGCGCGGAGGCGCTCCGCGGGATCGCTGATATGGGTCTGCATGCGGCAGAACATCCAGGTGGTCTGATTGCGACCCGGCCGGTCTGATTTGTCGCGCACCGAAACCGGCACGGTCGCTACCAGCGGAACCTCGGGTAGTTCACCGCGCTCGAGCAGGAATCGGCGCAGCACCCCGGCGCACAGCGCCACCACCACGTCGTTCACGGTCACCCCGAACCGGTCCTTGACCCTCTTGACGTCACGCATGTCGAGTTGGGTGTAGGCCACGTTTCGGTGGTGCGTCAGTGGGCCGTTGAACAGGGTCGGCGGCGCACTGAACGGTGCGGCCATCGTGCGGCCTTCGCGTGCCCGCAATGCCGTCTTCGCCAACGTCGCTATCGTCGCGGGCACCACTGTGGCCAGCCGCAATGGCCGCTTGGCGACGTTGAGAAGTCCGCTTGCAGCGATCGTCAGCGCACTGGCGCGTCCCGCGCCGGCGACCGGTCCGGGCGCAGGAGCATCCGGTATCAGGCTGCACAGCTGCGCCAGCAGGTTCGCCCCGGCGACTCCGTCGACCACAGCGTGGTGCACCTTCAGCAGCACCGTCAAGCCGTTGTCGCGGGCGCTGCCCTCGATCACCCACATCTCCCACAACGGGCGGTCCCGGTCCAGCGGCAGTCCCGCGATGTGGCCGCAGATCTCGGCCAGTTCGCGACGACTTCCCGGCGCCGGCACCGCAACCCGATGCAGGTGGCGCCGCAGCGAAAAACCCTCGTCATCCACCCACACCGGATGATCGGGATTCAGTTGTGTGTCGGCGAGTTTCATCCGGAACTCCGGCACCGCCTGTACGTGCTCCCCCAAAGAGGCACGGAGCTTGGCGTATGAGTAACCATCCGGCATTGTCGACGTATCCAGTTCCAGGACGCAGCACACATTCAACGGCTGCGTCGGTGTCTCCATATAGAGGAAGAAAGCGTCAAGTCCGCTCAGTCGTTCCATAGCCGCCTGCCCGACTGGTCACGTGCAGTGAATTCCAGGGATATCCCCTCGGCGCCGGCGCGTGTGCCTCCCCGTTCAGCCTGCGCACCGAGGTACCGCGTACCCCTGACACCGCGTTGCTAAACCACTCCTCCTTCGATTGGGGAAAGCTGATGCGTTGCGACCGGTTCGCCACACCAGCGCATGAGCACTCCGATGAGTTCGGCCGCCTCCGGGGACCGGCGGGCAGCCCATGCCACATAGCAGTCGGGACGTACCAGCACCACGGCGGGGACCGTTGTGTCGCAATGAATTACCACATCGACCCCAGGCCGGTTGGCGGGAGCGTCCCCGGGGTCCCTGACGAGCAGGACGAAGCGGCCGCTGCGCAAGATTTCGTAGAGCCTGGTGCCGTCGCAGTCGATGTCGGGCATTCGCCGTCCCACCCACGGATCGTCCTTGCGCGGACGTCGTGGATAGGCAACGGCGATGCCGCTGAGTCGCTCGGCGGCAACGCGGCGACCGCGGGGGAAATACAGGAGCGTGCGAATGATCGAGCGCTGCAGGACGCGGCGCAGCTTGGAGCGGCCCAGCACGAGGTGGTTGAGCAGGTCCGTCATCGCCAGCACGCCGGCGCCCACCGGATGACGGTCGGACTCGTAGCTGTCGAGCAACCACTGCCGTCCCGGCCCCTGCACCACAGAGGCCAGCTTCCAGCCCAGGTTCATCGCGTCGCCGATGCCGGTGTTCATGCCCTGCCCGCCGATCGGCGAATGAACGTGAGCGGCGTCCCCGGCCAGCAACACCCTTCCCACCCGATAGTGCCGGGCCTGCCGGCGTTCGCTGAGAAAGCGTGAGCTCCAACGCATCTCGCCGACGCCCAGATCCTGACCTGCGATCCGCGCGAAGGCATCGCGGATCTGCGCCACGGTCACGGGTTCGGTGAGCGGTTCGTGTTCACGCGTGCGGTCCCAGACGATCACGCGATACCAGCCGGCGCCGAACGGCAGCACCAACACCACTCCGTAGGCATTGGTCCTGGCGAACATCTGCTCCTGCGGTGGGCTGGTTAGCCGCACGTCGGCCAGCATGATGTGCGTCTGGTACTGCTTGCCGACGAAATCCACACCGAGCAGCCTGCGCACCGCGCTGTGGGCGCCGTCGCACCCGACGACGTAGCGCGCGCGCAGGGCGGTGCCGTCGGCGAGACCGAGATTCACGCCGTCCCCGTCCTGATCGAGACGAACCAGCTCGGCGTCGTGATGGATAGGGACCCCTAGGCGTCGTGCGCGGGACGCCAGCACATGCTCGGTCCCGCTCTGCGGGACCATCAGGATGAACGGGTAACGCATCCGCAGCTCGTCGGCCAGTGAAACCGTCGCGCCCGGAATCGGTGCCACCTCGGCGACCCGGAAGCCGCGCGAGAGCACCTCGTCGGTGAGCCCCCGGGCGTCGAGCAGTTCCAGGGTGCGGGCGTGCACGGCGAAAGCCCGCGTGACGTTGGGTTCGCCCGCGCGTCGTTCCAGCACTTCGACCGGAACGTCGCGCATAGCCAGCTCGCAGGCCAGCATCAAACCGGTGGGTCCCGCGCCGATCACCGCGACGTCGACGTTGCGGACCGAAGAGCCGGTGCCGTGGGTGTTCATCCTCAGCTCCTTCCGTGTTATCCCAACCCTCCCGCGCTCGGCGGTTCGTCGAATCAGTGAAGTCACCAGTCGCGCCGCCGGTCGAGTCCTACGATCGGTGTTGTGCTGCACGGCCGCGAGCGGGAGTGCGCGCAGCTGGACCAACTGCTGTCGGCGGCGCGGTCGGGGCACAGCGGCTCGTTGGTGGTGCGCGGTGAAGCCGGCATGGGCAAATCGGCCTTGCTCGACTACGCCGCGGCGCAGGCCGGAGGAATGCAGATCCTGCGCGCCGCGGGCATCCCGACCGAAGCGCAGCTACCGTTCGCCGCGATCCACACCTTGTTGCTGCCGATCCTGGATCGTTGCGCGGCGATTCCCGAGCGCCAGAAGGCCGCACTGCTCGGCGCATTCGGGCTGGGGCCCGCGACCGCCGAAGACCGGTTTCTGATCGCCCTGGCGGTGCTGAGCACCTTGGCCGAGTCGGCGGAAAGCGCACCGCTGCTCTGCCTGATCGACGACGCCCAGTGGCTGGACGGACCCTCTTCCGACGCGCTGACATTCGCCGCCCGGCGCCTCCAGGCCGAAGGGATTGTCATGCTCTTCGGTGCGCGGGATCCGCGGTCATTTGCTGCACCCGGACTGCCGGAGCTGAGGTTGGCCGGTATGGACGCGGCCACCGCCGGCGTGATGTTGACCGAACTAACCGGCGGTCCGGTCGGCGCGGCGGTGGCCGACCGGTTGGTGGCCGATACTGTGGGCAACCCGCTGGCGCTGGTGGAACTGGCGCGATCGTTGTCCGCAGATCAGTTGTCGGGGCGTTCGGCACTGCCGGAACAGCTGCCGGTCAGCACTGACCTGGAGCGTCTGTATCTCGAACGGATCGCCGAGCTTCCGCCGCGAGTGCAGACCATGCTGCTGGTGGCCGCAGCGCACGACACCGGGCGACTGGACGAAGTGCTGGGTGCAGCGCAGGTCCTCGGCGCCGGACCGGACGCGCTGGATGTTGCGGAGGCGACCGGGCTGCTCCTGGTGACGTCGACGGTGGTGTCCTTCGTCCATCCGTTGGTGCGCGCGGTGGTCTATCGGGGCGCGACCTCGCGGCGGCGCCGGGAGGTCGAACGGGCCCTGGCCGCGTGCTTGGACGCCGACGCTGACGCCGACCGCAGGGCGTGGCATCTCGCCAATGCGACGACAGGACCGGACGCGCAGGTGGCCGAGTCGCTGCGCGCATTAGCTCAGCGCGCCGCCGGACGGGGTGGGCACGATGCGGCGGCCGCCGCATTCGAACGCTCGGCGGCGCTCACCGCCGATCCGGGACCACGCGCGGAGCGGCTGGCCGACGCGGCTGCGGCCGCGTGGTCGGCCGGACAACCCGAGCGTGCCCGGCGACTACTGGAACTGGCTCTGCCCCTTGCTGATTCAACATCATTACGAGCGCGCATCGGGCACCTGCGGGGGTCGATCGAGGCGCAGTGCGGGGCCCCGTCGGCCGCCTACGCCTTGCTCGTCGGCGCCGCGGATCTGGTTACGGCTACCGAACCCGCGGCCGCCGCGCTGATGCTCGGCGAGGCGGGCCAGCTGGCCTGGGCCGGCGGCGACCTGGAACGGGTGAACGAGGTCGCCAGCAGGCTGGCCGGCCTGCCCGCTGACGACACCCGGGGTTTCGCCGCGGCGCATGTCATCACCGGGCTGTCCGGGCTGCTCCGTGGTGACACCACGTCCACGGCGGCGAAGTTGCGGGTGGCCGCGGAGCTGGCCACGGACAGTCAGCAGCCGCGGGCGTTGCTCGGTGCGGCCGCAGGGGCCATGTTCCTCGGAGAGGATCTACGCGCGATCGATCTGTTCTGCACAGCGGTGGCCAGGGCACGCGCGGCCGCTGAGGTTGCGATCCTGCCGCTGCTGCTTGGACCGCTGGCCATGGTTGAGGCATTGACCAGCCGCTACGCGACGGCATTGGCCGATGCCGCCGAGGGTCTGCGGCTGGCCGAGGAAACCGGCCAGCACAATCCGGCGGCGCATCTGCACGCCGTGATGGCGATGATCGCGTCCGTACAGGGTCGCGGTCAAGCGTGCGTCGACCATGCCGAGTCAGCGCTGTCGCAAGCGATGTCGTCGCGGCTGGGGCCGCACGCGGCGATCGCGTCCTGGTCACTGGCCTTGCTGGATCTGGGCGCCGGTCGCTCCGAGGAAGCGTTCGACCGCCTCGAAGCGCTGGCCCGCGCGGCACCCGGCGAGGGCAACCAGATGGTGATGTTGATGGCGACTGCGGACTTCGTCGAAGCCGCCGTGCGCGCCCGACGCCGCGAAGCCGCCGCCGAAAGCCTGACAACGCTGCAGGCGTGGGTACGCGACACCGGAGCGCCCTGGGCAGGAGCCCTGGTGGCCCGCTGTCACGGTCTGCTCGCCGGTGACGGTGATCAGGATCAGCAGTTCACCGAGGCGCTGCGCCTGCATGCACAGGGCAACCGGCCCTTCGACACCGCCCGGACCCAGCTGCGTTACGGCGAAAATCTGCGGCGGCGCCGGCGCCGTGCCCAGGCACGCAAGTATCTGCGGGCCGCGCACGAGTCTTTCCAGAGGATGGGCGCCGCGCCCTGGGCCGAGCGGGCCCGCACCGAATTGCTGGCTACCGGCGAGACCGCCCGCAAACGTGATGACGGCGCAGCCGATCAGCTCACTCCCCAGGAGCTGCAGATCGCCCGCTTCGTCAGCGCCGGTGAGACCAACCGGTCGATCGCGACGCTGATGTTCCTCAGCCCCCGCACTGTCGACTACCATCTGCGCAAGATCTTCGTCAAGCTCGGGCTGTCGTCACGCGCCGAACTGATCCGGATGTCATTGAGTCATGGGTGGTAGACAACTGGCATGACTGTTGGCGCCACCGCGATCACGTTCTTTCATCCACCGGGAGACACTGAGCGCTTCGGCGGGTGGATCGACGGATATCTGGCAGTGGCTCGCCGGACACCGGGCTATCTCGCTGCGCGCCGATCCGTGTCCGGCGGTGGCCGGCTGGACTGGGCCGTCGAGGTGTCTTTCGAGGGCCCCGAACTGCTGGATGCGTGGCTCGACAGCGCACAACGCAGAACCCTGCTCGCCGACGGCGCAGCGCACGGATTCGGCCGATCAGCCACAGATCTCGTCCTTGTCTTCGACGAGCTACCGCCGCCCAACGCCGGTATTTTCCTGCACAGCGTCGCCCCGGGCAAAGAGGCCGAATTCATTGGTGCACAACGCGATCTGACGATGACCAGCTCGGCTTTCGCCGGATACGAAGGGACAGCCCTGTTTCCGGCGGATCCCACCGGGCAATGGATGTCGGTGCTGCGTTTCCGGACCCCCGGGCAACTGGCAGCGTGGATCGATTCCAGGGAACGCCGGCAGGCCCTGCCTCGCCTGCGCGATAGATTGACTCGCGACTTCGCCGAACTGCCACGCAGTGCGCCATTCGGTTCGACGGTCCGCGTCGCCGACGGTCACGCGAAGATCACTCCGGGCTGGAAATCGGCGATGGTGGTGGTGCTCTGCCTGTACCCCACGGTGATCATGCTGTCCAAGTCGCTGACTCCGCTGCTGAGCCGGGTCGGAATCGGTCAGGCGACTGTGGTTTTCGTGAGTAACGTGATCAGTGTTGCCCTGCTGCAATGGGTTCTGGTGCCAATGGCGTCCCGGCCGTTCCGGCGCTGGCTGGACCCGATCGACGGCGCATCGACCCGCGTCAGCTTGACCGGAGCGGCAGTGATTGTGGCGTGCTATGCGGTGCTGCTGCCGGCCTTCGCGCTCACCGGTTGATCATGGCGTGTAACTCCGCGATCGACCACGGAACGTTGTCGGTGTGGTCGCGGTAACCGAGCAACTGCGGGTTCGGCCGGTTGTATCGGCCCACGAAAACGCCTGCGACGACGAGGGTTTGACCGGTGACGTCGCGAGCAAGGTCACCAGCGAGATAACCCTAGACCGGGGCCGCGAGTCAGGCGGGGCGGCGTCCAGTGACGCGCGCATGGTCGTTTCGTCGAGCAGTCCGCGGCGGTGCAGGTCATCGATGTGCTGTTCGTACTTGGGACCGGTCGACAGCCGGGTCCTGGCACCGGGACATACGACGTTGGCCCGTACGCCGGCGCCCTTCAACTCCGCCGCTATGGCCAGCGTCAGGCTGTTGACGGCGCCCTTGCCTGCGGGATAGCCGGTACCGCCGTAGTCGCCCAGAAACGCCACCGAACCCGTGTTGATGATGGTGCCATGCCCCTGGGCTGCCATCGCCGTCGCGGCGACCCGGCAGGTGTGGAACACCGTGCCGAGGTGCGCGGCGATCAGAGTGGCGAACTCCGGGGAAATCCGCAGGATCGACGAGCGTGGCGGCTCAGCGATTCCGGCACAGTTGACCAGAATGTCCAACCGGCCGAATGACCTTCTGCACGTCTCGATCAATGCCACGGCGAGTCCTCGTCGTCGGCTGCACCGGCGACGCCGACCACGACGGCACCACGCGCCGTGAGCAGGTACTCATCGCTCACGTCGCCGCGGGTGCCGGCTCGAGTTCGTCCTCCTCGGCGGCCGACCGCGGCGGCCACCAGAGCCAGCGGTCCAGCACCACCATCGTGGCGGGTAGCACGAAGGTGCGTACGACCAGGGCATTGAGCAGCAACCCGAGCCCGACGGTGACGCCGATCTGCGCCATGCTCAGGACATTGCTGATAGCCAGCGCGAACATGGTGATCCCAACCACGATGGCACTCACGGTGACGACCAGTCCCGTTGCGGCGAAGGCACGGATGATGCTGGTCCGCAGCCCAGCCGCGATCCCCTCGCGGATGCGCATTGCAAAGAGCATGTTGCCGGCGGATGCGATGCCGACCATCAACACGAACGTGATGGGAGCCACCGACCAATGCAACTCGTGATGCAACAGGCGAGTCCAGATCACCACGCTGGCGCCGAGCGCGCAGACATAGGACGCGGCCATTGTGCCTAGCACCAGAAAACCGGCCAATGCGCTTCGCAGCAGCACCGCGGCGATCAGGAAGCTGACGCCGAGGGTGATCCATCCCGTCAGTGTCAGATCGCCGAACACGATGTCCTGAAGATCGCGGGTGGCCGGTCCGACGCCGGTGAGATCGACTGCCGTCGGTTTGAGACTGGTTGCGTTTGCCGCATCGTTGACGGCGTTCGCCACGACCCGCGCGCGCACCGCACCATCGCTACCCCATTCCTGCCCGTTGCCGTAGATCAGCAGGCGGGTGGCGTACCCGTTCGGCGAGAAGAACTGGTTCAGCACCGGCCGCATACTCGGGTCGGTGAGAATCCGGCGGGCGGAGTAGAGATCGGTGGATGTGCTGTCCTGGGAAACGGCTACCAGCCCGCGAAGATAGTCCGAAAGGTCCTGGACGGGCGCCGGACGGGCGTCGCCCAACACGTCTTTCAACTGGGTCGCCTGGGCTTTCAACTGGCCGATCTGAGTGCTGACACCGATGATCAGCCCAGTCAGATTGGGTGGGTCGGCTGCCGCGACGGCGTCGGCGGTGCTCCTGGCAAGCTGCTCGGTGGCATCCACCAGCTTTGCGGAACCGTCGATGACAGCGGCGGACCACTGCACCGCATCCTGGGCCGCGGTACACACGGGGGTTTTCGGGCAGTCGGTGATCGCGTTGACGAATTTCCGCAATGGCTCGAATATTTCGCCGACGTCAGCTGAGCGGGCGTTGAGCTTCGTGATGGCCTGCTCGGTGACACGTACAGCCAGGCTCACGCCGCCTATCGCATAGGGACCGGACTGCAGACCCGACTGAATCATGTCCAGCCCGGAAACAACGTCGCCGACGGCGGCGCCGAGTTGACCGAACGTCATCTGCCGGGCGGTGATCTCGTCGGAGAACTCGTCGAGCCGATCACCGACGTTGCCGCCGGTGGCGGATAGAACCGCCTGTTTGGACTCCATACCGCCGGGATGGCTTGCCGACTGCACCAGGCGAACCCCCGATATCGCCATGACCGAGCTGGTGACGCGCTCGATGGCGGCCAAGCCGCTGGGTGTGCGGATGTCGTGGTCGGTTTCGATCGTCACGACGGCGGGCTGCAGATGGTTGGGGCCGAAGTGCCGGTCCACCGCCCGGATTGCGCGATTGGATTCGGTGTTCGGGGAGGTCGCCGCTGCTTCGTCCCAGCCGATCGGCACACCGGGCAGAGTGATCAGCATGATGAGCACAAAGACCCCGCTGGCCACCAGGATCGGCGCCGGCCAGCGCGCCACCTGGGTGCCGATCCGCCGCCAGCGGCGACGCAGACGCAGGTGCGGGCGCGGCTTGAGCAGATCGGCGCGATCGGTCAGTGCGACCAGGGCAGGCGTCAAGGTGAGTGCGGCCAAACCAACCGCTAGCACGCCGATTGCGCACAGCACTCCGATCATCGCGAGCATGCTGATCCGAGCGAGGCTGAACCATCCCACCGCGCCCAGCGGTGCGATCACAATCAGAGTGGAACCCACGATCGTGGGGGCGACGCCACGGTAAGCGTCATGCAATGCGTCGAACTTCGAGAAGTTCTGTAGTCGTCGTTCGTGATATCGCCCGAGCAGGAACATCGCGAAGCCGGTTCCGGCCGCCAAACTCACCGCGACGGCGACGGACAGCGAGAACAGCGAGACATTGACGATGTTGCGCGCGGCCAGGTAAGAAATCACCGGCTTGGCCACCGCCAAACCCAGCAGCACCGAGGCCAGCGGTAGCAAAGCGGCGATCACTGACCGATAAACGATGAGTAGCAGTACCAGCAGAACTGCCACGGTGGTTTCGGTGATGAGCTGCATCTGCCGATTGATGGCGGCCAACTCGTCCATGACGCTGGCACCCGGGCCGGTGACATACACATGTAGACCGTCCGGTGGATGCATTTTGGCGATGATGCCTCGTGCCAGCACGATCGAATCGTCGGCTTCTGCGGTACCGACCATGCCGGCCAGTCGCAGGGTGGCTGTGACAACGTGGCGGTCATCACTTATCGCCGCGTCCGCGGCGACCGGCATCTGCCACCAGTCGATCACTTCGTACACATGCTGGGGCGCGGCACGCATGGCGGCAACGAGCTGGTCATAGAAGGCCCGGTCCCGGTCGCTGAGCGGTCCGTCACGATCGAGCACCAGATATGCCACGTTGTCGGTCGGCGGCTGGGCGAAGGCCGCTGCCGAACGTTGCACAGCAAGAGAACTCACAGCGCCCGGCGGAAAGAACGGCTCGTCCTCATCGGCGACCACCTGATCGAGTGGCGGAGCAAGGCTGTTGCCGGCGACCACGACAAAAGCCCAGATGCCGACGATCAATAAGGCGAAACGGTAGATGAGGCGGGCAATCAACGCGTAGGCCTCAACTTCCCCACGGGTTAGGTCTCACGCCGTAGCCCGTCTGCTCAACTGATCAATCACCATCTGAACCGGCATCGTATGTTGCCCCTCAAGTCGGCTAATTCAACCACCCCGGCCTGCGGACCGACAGTGATTCAGGGGTGTGTGCCGCGTATCGGTTCCGGTTGTCGATTTCTACCCGGTCGCGGCCGGGGTGTCTGGGCGCGGCGCATGCCGTACCGTTCTGACAGGTCCTGGGCAGACCGTGGTGCAGTGCGTCGAAGGGTGCTGGGGAGATGAGCAGTCGACTCGTCGTTGTCATGGCGTGCGCCGCGCTGCTGGCCGCGGCCGGATGCAGCGGTTCGAAGGGCCAACACTTCGAGGGCAGATCGCGCGCGTCCGAGCGCCCGCCGGGCACGTCGCAAACCGATCCGGTAAATGAGCCGGCGGCCGCGGGCAAAATGACGTTCCGCTACGAGGATGCGACCACGGCCGAGGCACAGAGCGGTCGGCAGTTGATGGCGGACGCGAAGGTTTTGGAGAACGTCGCCGCACATGTGAACGACACGCTGAACCTGCCGCACGACGTGGGGGTGGTCGGTAAACAATGCGGCGAGGCCAATGACTACTGGGATCCCAACGTCAACGAAATTCAGCTGTGCTACGAGGACATTCAGCAGAGCCAGCAACGGTTCGCCGGCTCCGGCAACGCGACTCCGGCGCAAGCCGCGGTGGATGCGACGATTTCGGGGTTCTATCACGAGCTCGGTCACGCGACGCTCAGCGTCTACGAACTCGCCTTCACCGGACGCGAGGAGGACGTCGCCGACCAGTTGTCCGCGTTCATGCTGCTGGCTCCGGGCGCCGACGGAAAGCCGTACCCGAACGGTGTCCGCATCGCCACCGACACCGCCGAAGACTGGAAGCTGAGCGCCAAGCAAGCCGGCGACGCCAACGAATTGCCTTTCTGGGACGGCCACTCGATGGACATCACCCGGATGTACAACTGGGAATGCTGGATCTACGGGTCGGACACGACGGCCAACGCCGGCATCGTCACGTCAGGCGATCTGCCCGAAGACCGCGCCGGCAACTGCGAAGAAGAGTTCCAGAACATGTCCCGGGCGTGGCAGCAGATGTTGGGACCGCACCTGAAGAAACCCAGCTGAGTTCGAGCATGAGTTCACGCAATATTCAGGTGGCGGTGGGCCTTGGCTCGTTGACCGCACATGAGCGACCGTTTCGCTCACAGTATGCGGGTCGTTCAGGTCGCGAACTTCTACGGTCCCCGGTCCGGAGGGCTGCGAACGGCGGTTGACCGGCTGGGCGCCGAGTACTGCGCGAAGGGCCACGAGGTGTTCCTGGTGGTACCGGGGGCGCGCGTGCAACGCAGCCGGCTCGATACCGGTGTCATGCGAATCACCGTGCCCGCCAGGTTGCTTCCATTCACCGGCGGCTACCGCGCGATCATGCCCGCACCGGTGCGGGCGCTGTTGACCGCACTACAGCCCGAAGCGCTCGAGGTATCCGACCGGCTGACCCTGCGCTCGTTGGGCCGCTGGGGCCGCGAGCACGGCGTCACCACGGTGATGATCTCCCACGAGCGCTTGGACCGGCTTGCGGGCCAGGTTCTTCCACGGCGAACCGCGCAGCGGTTCGCGGACTTTGCCAACCGGCGCACCGCCGCCGGCTACGACACGGTGGTGTGCACCACCGAATTCGCCCGCGAAGAATTCGACCGAATCGGCGCAACGAACGTTGTGACCGTCCCGCTAGGTGTCGATTTGCGGACCTTCCATCCACGGCGACACAGTGTGCAACTGCGGCAGCGCTTCGCCGCACCCGCTCAGGTACTGCTGGTGCACTGCGGGCGGCTGTCGGTGGAGAAGCGCGCGGACCGCAGCATTGACGCCCTCGCTGCGCTGCGAGCCGACGGCGTCGATGCCCGGCTGGTCATTGTGGGCGAAGGCCCGTTGCGCGCCCGGCTACAACGTCATGCCGCCCACCTGCCGATTGACTTCACCGGATTCGTCACCGATCGGCACACCGTCGCCGCACTGCTGGCCACCGCAGATGTGGCGCTGGCGCCGGGTCCACACGAGACCTTCGGACTGGCCGCACTGGAATCGCTGGCCTGCGGCACGCCCGCGGTGGTGTCGCGGACCTCTGCGCTGAGGGAGATCATCACCGCCGACAGTGGAGCGGCGGCCGACAATGATCCCACCGCCATCGCCCACGCGGTCCGCGAAATCGTCGGGCGTCCGGAGCACCACCGCCGCATCGGCGCGAGGCACCGCGCCGAAATGTTCAGCTGGCAGCGGTCAGCGGCGGGCATGCTGACGACGTTCAGCTCGGCGTGAACTGACTCCGGTCGTAGATGCCGAGGCCTTTCTCGATATCGGCCACTTTATCGACGATCCCCTCGAAACCGGCCGGCCCGAAGCGGCGGTGTTCTTCGTCTTCGAAAACTTCGGGGAGTTCACGGAAATCTCTGGCAGGCAACACATCGCGTAGCGCGGGAAAAACCAGGCTGTCCACGCGCGCTCGTGCGGCTCGTACATCCGGCCTCTCGAGTCGCGCCGGCCGCCTGCGGCTAC
Source organism: Mycobacterium sp. ML4 (assembly GCF_054515735.1). Lineage (NCBI taxonomy): Bacteria > Bacillati > Actinomycetota > Actinomycetes > Mycobacteriales > Mycobacteriaceae > Mycobacterium > Mycobacterium sp. ML4. The sequence goes on along the minus strand of NZ_JBTNSY010000016.1, from coordinate 129,118 downwards.
GGGGAGCGAAATTAACCGTGCGACAAGGAGATTGCAATTCCCGCCGGAGGCATTTAATCAACCCGCATCGCGCGTGCCGGTCAGGTGTCCCCGGTGCCGGCTATCCAGAATTCCGCGCGCGATCGCCGCCAGGATCTTGTCGAGTTGTTCTGCGCTGTCGATGAGTCGGTCGCCGTGGGCGAAGCGCAACAGCAGGCCATTGATGAACGTCAACGTGATGTTGCTCAGGTCCTGCAGCACGGCGGACTCCAGCTCGGGGCCACGCGGCATCAGCTGTACGAGGATCTCACGATGCAACTTGGTGAAAGCCCGTGCACCGTGCGCCAGCGCCGCGGCCAGGGCTGGGTCACGGGCGGACTGCATCGTGAGCTCGTATCTGGCCCGGGTTCTGGACAATTCAGGCTCGCAACCGGACTGGATCACCACCTGCGACAATGACGACGGCGAACGGCGTCCCTTGTTCTCTGTCCGCGGACGGGCATTGTCGGCGACAGACTGCAGATTTGCCAGATCCAGTTCCACCAGCCGCTCGGCCACAGCAAGCAGCAGTGCCGACCGGGTTCGGAAGTAGAACGACGTTGTGCCGTCGGGGACGCCGGACTTGCGGTCCACCTTCAGGTGGCTCAAACCCTTGGCCCCATCGGCGGCGAGCAGTTGAATCGCCGCGTCGCACAGATCACGACGGCGCTCGGCCGGGTTTGGTTTCCGTCGCTTGTCCATCGTCATTCCGCCTCGGGTTCGGGCGCACACGTTACTCTACAGATGTAGTGTCGGTAAAGTGTCGCGGCGGGCCAGGGCCGCTTACCCATACAGCTGCGTGTAGAGCGCTTCGATTTCAGCCGTGCCCGGGACCACCGGATTGTTCGCCGGTGAGCCGGACGCCACCGCTTGTTGGGCCATCAACGGGATACTGGCATGCCACGCAGCGCTGTCGATGCCATACGACTTCGGGGTGGGCACCTCGAGGTCAGCGCACAACTCGGTGAGCGCGTCGACAAGCGCCTGAGCGGCCGCCCGGTCGTTCGCTGCGGCGTCGGCCACCCCGTAGGCCCGTGCGCACTCGGCGTAACGTCCCGGTGCGCCCTCGATAGAGAACGCCGTGATCGCCGGGAACAGCATCGCGTTGGACAGGCCGTGTGCCACACGGAAGTGCGCGCCGATGGGTCGGCTCATTCCATGCACCAGCGCGACACTGGAATTGGAGAACGCCATGCCGGCCTGGGTCGCGGCCGCCATCATCGCTGCACGAGCCGCTGCATCCGACCCGTCGCAGTATGCGCGTCTCAGGTGCGCAGCGATGAGCCGGATTGCCGACAGCGCCAGCCCGTCGCTGATGGGATTGGACCTGCGGCTGACGTACGCCTCCACCGCGTGGGTCAGGGCATCCACTCCGGTGTCCGCGGTCAGTCGCGGCGGCATCGTCATGGTGAGCTCAAAATCGACGATGGCGGCTATCGGCAGGAACGACAACCCGGGGCACAACATCTTCTCGTTGGTGTCGCTGTCGCTGATTACGGTGAATTGTGTTGCCTCCGAGCCGCTTCCCGCCGTCGTCGGTATCGCGATGACCGGTAACGCCGGGCCGGCGTAGTTGCTGGGCGATTTGAACCGGCGCATCGGACCCGGCTCCAAAGCAAGAACCGCCAAGGCTTTCGCGGTGTCGATCGGGCTGCCCCCGCCGAAAGCGACCAGGCAATCGGCATGGTGTGCGTGCACCGCGTCGATGCCCTCAGTGAGCGAGGCGGTGGTGGGATCGGCGACGGTCCGGTCGAAGAGCGCGGGCTGCTTGCCGGCTGCGCTGAGCTGGTCGATCGCCCGCGCCACCGCTCCGCTGGCGGTGAGGTAGGAGTCGGTCACCACCAGCGGACGGTGCAGGCCCAGCAGGTCAACGAGGCCGCTGAGCTCGGCGAGCGCACCGCCACCCAGACGGATATGCCGGGGAAACGCAGCCGATGTCGACATTGATCACATCCCTGCGTTCCCCGGACCGCCCCGGCGCGGTCACACCCTAAACACTAGGGGAACGACGGTGAATCAGGTGCACGGAATGCCGTGGGGCCCGCCCACCCAGTGGCCGGGCGGCGACTGCCAGGGGCAGTACTGCTTGATCTGCCCGGGCGCCGGACGCCAGTCGGTCGGGTTTTCGACCCGCGGCACCGGCGGCACCGGAGGGGGCCCGGGGATGTTGGGCCCCGGTTTGGCCTGTGCGGTGCCTACCCCCAGACCCAGCGCACCAGCTCCGAGAGCACCGGCCATCAGTGCGGTCCCGATCGTCTTCTTGATTTGCATGGCATTGCCTCCTGTGCTCAGCCCGGCTCTCTCTGACCCCGTTCATCGCGGGTGGCACCCGGTGGCGCTCGACTGGGCTGAGTATTCTCAGCACTTTTGCATACCCGATCCCCGAAATTTTCAATCACCGCGCGCCGTTATAGCCGGCGTGCGGAATGGATCAACTCGGCATCGGCTACCCCAGCGTCTCGGAGCTTCCACCGGTGGAGTTCGTCGAGCAGATTTGGCTGCCATCGATCCAGCCATATCGGCCGAATCTGCTGGGGCATAACTCAGCGACACCCCGCGTGGCAGCCGCGCGCTACGGAGTACATGCAGGAGGGCACACGACTCGACGCTAACCCTGGTCGCGCCGCGCGAAGGCGGGAGCGTGCTCGGGCAGTACGCCGACCCCGATGAAGTATGCCGGCACCACGGAGAGCCACGGCAACCGTTCAAGCAATCGCAGCAGGGCTGCCGGCGGAGCGGGGTCTTTGCCGCGCAACAGCGGCCCGAGCAGCCCGCGATGGAGCATCCGTTGCACGAATTGTGTCAGCGCGGTGGGAAATACGCGGCGGCGGCGAACCGCTGCCAGGTCATGCGCGCTGACCTGGTGCTTCCGCAGGGGTTCGGCGAGAATAGTCGCGGCCGCGACGGCGTCTTGAACCGCGAGGTTGATTCCGACGCCCCCCAACGGCGACATCGCGTGCGCGGCGTCCCCGATACAGAGCAATCCGTCGCAGTGCCAGCGCCGCAACCGATTTACCTTGACGTCGAGGTGCTTGACTTCGTCCATGGAAGTCAACGCGTGCACCGAGCCGGCCGCCTCGGGAACCAGCGCGGCCACGTCGCGGCGGAACGCTTCGATGCCCTGCGCACGCAACTGAGCGTCGGTGCCCTTGAGCCCGATGTAAGCGATCTGGTAATAACCCTGGCGCGGGATGACGGCCAGTGCCCTGCCGGGGCCGGTTCGCGGCACGAAGGAGAATTCCGCGTCGTCCTCGCGCGGCAATTTGAACCACCACACATCGAACTTCACCGGAAAATCCCGGGTCTGCAGCCCGGCATCCTGCCGCGCTAACGACCACCGCCCGTCACAGGCCACAGTAAGTTCAGCGCGCAATTCGCCGCGGCCCTGCGGGCCCTCGTAACGAACTCCGTTGACCCGATTGCCTTCTTTGAGTAAGCCGGTGACTTCGGTGTTCATCCGCAGAGTGAAGGTCGGTTCGGCAGCGGCCGCCTCGGCGAGCAGATTCAATAGGTCCCACTGCGGGACCATGGCAATGAACGGATGGGGCTGGCGCAGCCGCTCGAAATCGAGGTAGGTGACCGTGCGTCCACCCGACTCGAAGGCGGCTTTACGCAACTCGTTGAACGGCAACCCGGAGAATTGTTCCCACAGTCCCAACTCGTCGAGTAATCGCAGGGTGGAACAGTGGACGGTATCGCCCCGGAAATCCCGCAGAAAGTCGCCGTGTTTCTCCAGCAGCGTGACGTCCACCCCGGCGCGGGCCAACAACAGCCCCAATACCATGCCGGCCGGGCCACCCCCGATGATCGCGCACGTGCTGTTGTCAGCCATCGACCCTAAGCATAGGGCTGCCAGCTGTTGCGGTCTGAGTGGTCGGTGGCCGGTGCCCCTCGCGTCCCCGGTGCAGCCGCGCGTAACGCGTCCCGGACCGGCGACGGCATAACGTCTGCTATGTTTTGTCGGCCCAATCCGTTGGTCACCGCCGCCCGAAAATGGGCGCATCCGCAGGAGTAGTGATCTCGTAATGGTGTCCGGACGAGCCGGTCCGACCCGGCCCGCCCACGGCAATCAGGAACGGGCCGAGCGCACCCGGGCGTTAGTGATCGGCATGACGGTCCAGATTGTGCTCACCGAAGGCATCGCCGCGGCCAGCGGCCGGCACATCGCCGACGCGGCGGGCGTGACCTGGGGAGTGATCCAATATCATTTCGGTGACCGCGACGGCCTGCTGATGGCGGTGGTGGACCAGGGATTCGACGAACTACTGGAAGCGTTGAACTCCCTGCCCCCGGCCACGAAGGACATTTCGACGCGAGAGCGGGTCGAGGCGGCCGTCACGGCGGCCTGGCACGCGATGTCGAGCCCGACTGCGCGCGCGGCGACGGAGATCCTGATCGGCACCCGCGCTACCCGCGGAGCCTCCACCACCCAGCACATCAGACGGCTCGGCAGAACCTTCAACACGCTGATCGCCACCATCGACCGCGATCTGGGACCGACACGGAACGCGGCCATCGGCGAACTGCTGCTGACCACGTTGCGCGGCATGATCGCCAATCAGCTAGTCATGCACCGGCCTGTCGACACCACCAAAGAGCGCCGGCTGCTGGTGGACGTGGTGAGCAGCTACCTCGACCGGGCATCGGATTCGTGACCGAGACGATTCAGGCACTGCTGCGAGCGCGCCTGTCGGATTCCGCAGTCGCGGTGAAATACGCTGACCTGCAATGGACTTGGAGTGAGTACCTGGCGAAGGCGACGGCGCAGGCGGCGGCCCTGCTGGCCGTCGCGGACACTGACCGTCCGGTGCACGTCGGTTCGTTGCTGGGCAACACGCCTGAGATGCTGACGCAGATGGCGGCGGCCGGACTGGGTGGATACGTGTTGTGCGGGCTGAACACCACCCGGCGGGGCCAGGCGCTGGCCGCCGACATCCGACGCGCGGACTGTCAGATCGTCGTCACCGATGCCGAGCACCGAGCGCTACTGGACGGTCTAGACCTGCCAGGCACCAGGATTCTCGACACCTCGACGCCGCAATGGTCGGAGCGGGTTGCGGCGGCCGGTCCGCTGCTACCCCATCGTCAGGTCGAGATGATGGACCCGTTCATGATGATCTTCACATCCGGCACGAGCGGCAACCCGAAGGCGGTGCCGGTCTCCCATCTCATGCCGACGTTCGCCGGGCGCAGCCTCGCCGAGCGGTTCGCCTTGACCGAACGGGACACCTGCTACGTCTCGATGCCGCTGTTCCACTCCAATGCGATGGTCGCCGGCTGGGCCCCCGCGGTGGTCTCCGGAGCCTCGATCGTCCCGGCACGGTTTTCGGCACGGAACTTCCTCGCCGATGTCCGTCGCTACGGCGTCACGTACATGAACTATGTCGGCAAGCCGCTCGCCTACATCCTGGCCACCCCGGAGCGCGGCGACGACGCCGACAACCCGTTGCGGGTGGCGTTCGGCAACGAGGCCAACGACAAGGACATCGAAGAATTCGCGCGCCGATTCGGCGTGCAGGTCGAAGACGGTTTCGGTTCCACCGAGAATGCCGTCATCGTCTTGCGCGAACCCGGCACTCCGCGCGGTTCCATCGGCAAGGGGGTCCCCGGCGTGGCGGTCTACAACAGCGAGACGGTCACCGAGTGCGACGTAGCGCGCTTCGACGACCACGGTGTGCTCACCAATGCCGATACGGCCGTGGGTGAGTTGGTCAACACCACGGGTGCGGGACTGTTCACCGGCTACTACAACGACCCCCAGGCCAACGCCGAACGCATGCGCCACGGCATGTATTGGTCCGGCGACCTCGCGTACAAGGATGAGCAGGGCTGGATCTACCTGGCCGGCCGCACCGCCGATTGGATGCGGGTGGACGGCGAGAACCTTGCCGCGGCGCCGATCGAACGAATTCTGTTGCGGCACCCGGCGATCAACCGCGTGGCCGTCTACGCCGTCGCGGACAAACGGGTGGGTGACCAGGTCATGGCGGCGCTCGTCCTGCACGCGGGACGCCCGTTCGACCCGCAATCGCTGGAGGCCTTTCTCGATGCGCAGCCAGACCTGTCCCCCAAGGCGCGGCCCCGCTACATCCGCATCGCCACCGATTTGCCCAGCACCGCCACCCACAAGGTGCTCAAACGCGAGTTGATCGCGCAGGGCACCCATGTCGGACCGGGCGAGGTGCTCTGGGTGCGTGACGAACGTGGCAGCGCCTACCGCGTCGACTCCGGTACTGGCCGGTGAGGGCTCGATGCCGGACGATGTCCGCATGACCGACTTCAGCGCGACTCGCGTGGCCGTCTACTTCGATTTCGACAACATCGTGATCTCGCGCTACGACCAGGTGCACGGTCGCAATAGTTTCCAGCGCGACAAGGCCAAGGGCCTGGACAGGGAACGGTTGCGCGCGGCGACCGTCGATCTGGGTGCGATCATGGACTTCGCATCGTCCTTCGGAACGTTGGTGCTCACCCGCGCGTACGCGGACTGGTCGGCGGAGGTCAACGCCGCCTATCACGGACAACTCGTCGGGCGTGCGGTTGACCTGGTCCAACTTTTCCCCGCGGCTGCCTACGGCAAGAATGGCGCGGACATCCGGCTCGCGGTCGATGCGGTGGAGGACATGTTCCGGCTACCGGACCTGACACACGTGGTGATCGTCGGTGGCGACTCCGACTACATCGCGCTGGCGCAGCGCTGCAAGCGTTTGGGCCGCTATGTCGTGGGTATCGGTGTGGCAGGGGCGAGCAGCCAGTCGCTGGCGGCTGCATGCGACGAATTTGTCACCTACGACGCGTTGCCGGGGATCTCGACCACTGCGGCGGCCCCGCCACCGAAGAAGCGCCGAAGCCGCGCGGCTACCGCCGAGTCCGAGGACGAGCCGCCGGCCCCGGACCCGCAGGTTGCGGCCACCGGTCTGCTCGAACGCGCGTTGCGCATCGGTCAGGAGAAGGACGACGCCGACTGGCTGCACAACTCCGCGCTGAAAGCCCAGATGAAGCGGATGAATCCGTCGTTCAGCGAAAAATCGCTGGGCTACAAGTCATTCAGCGATTTTCTGCGCTCGCGCGGCGATCTTGTCGAACTCGACGAAAGCACCACCACCCGCATGGTGCGTCTGAAGAATTAGCGGTCGATCTCACCGGCGATCCCGCGCTCGATATTGGTTCGGGTGTTGTCGGGCAGCACGATGAGACCGTCGAGCTCGGCACGCGCCAGAGAGTACGCGTGCTGGCGTTCCTGAGTCGTCGCCGCCGTGTCTGCGGCGATCCGCAGCAGATTTTGGGCACGGACCAGCCGTTGCCTTTCTTCTGTCGAGAAGTCGCTGCTGCGCCTGCGCGTCGCCTCGGCTTCGGCGGCGTTGAAAGCGGTCACGTAATCCTGCACCGCGTCCAGATACTCGCGTGCGGCGTCGCGGTCGTCGAAAAGGTCTTCCGCCCGCTGCGGCTTGTGCAGGTCGGCACGCAATTTTGCGCGGTGAAAGCGCGTCGTCAGCGGGTCGCGCATATCGGTCATCACCGGAAAATCCAGCAGCCGGGCTGCGTCGAGTTCGTACGCCAGCCAACGGGCATCGGTCTTCTCGTGTGCCTCGAGCGCTCGGCGGATCGCCTGCCAGTGTGCCGCCGGGTTCGGAGCCGCTGGCGGTGAGCGCACAGGGTCCTCGTCCGCAGTGTGACCCCCGGCCCTCTCCCCCGGCCGCTTGGCCATCGACGAGATTGCTTTGATACCCGCCGCAATCAACCCGATCAGCGGTAAGGCCAACAGCAGCAACTCGACTAACCGAAACAGCACGCCCACGGTCGCCAGAATGCCACTAGTTTTTCATCGCTTGTCGGTCTGCCCGGCCGCGATCTGCTCCGCCGTCTTTGCTGCTACTCCCCCGGCAAGGCGCGAGGCCACCTCCGGAGCGTTGGCCGCGAACCGCGCCAGCGCACGCTGTCGAAGCGGGGCCACGGTGACCTCGCCGCGATTGCGTTCGACAGCGGCCACCACCGCGGCGCCGACCTGCTCAGGTTTGCCGGTGCCGATCAGTGGCGGTGCGGACGCTCCTGAGTCGGCAAACATGCCGGCGTCACTGATCGCCCCGGGGCTGACGACGGAGACGCCGACTCCGGCGGGCCGCAGGTCGTCCCGCAGGCACAGGGCGAAACCGCGCAGGCCGAACTTGGTTGCGGCGTAGAGGGAGGCGCGGGCGGTCGCGGTCTTCCCCGAGATCGACGAGATGTAGACGAAATGTCCCGATCCGCGCTCAGTAAAAGCCGGGATCAGTTCCCGGGTCATCTGCACCGGCACCTCGAGATTGACCCGCAACGCGCGGTCGACCTGCTCGGCGGTGAAGCTGTCGAGCCTGCCCGAGGCCGGCAGCGCCGCGTTGGCGACCAGCACGTCGATCGGACCCGCCTCGGCGAGCAGAGCCGTGGCCGCTCCCGGCTCTGCCAGGTCGCTGACGATTGTTCGATGGCCGCCGCCGGACAGCGAAGCCGCCAGCTCATCGAGTTCCCGGGCCTTGCGGGAACTCAGGACGAGGTGTGCGCCGCGGTCTGCGAGCGCCTTGGCGATCGCACGTCCCAGGCCGCCGGTGGCACCAGTGAGCAGAACAGTTTTTCCGGTTAACTCCATTGGGACGACGGTAGTCGACCGGGTCCGGTCACGACGCGGCCGCGGCTTCCGCGCCGGGCAGACCGTAACGCCTCGCCCAGTGCGTCGACGTGCACACAGGATTGCGGTGCAGGCCCATGGCGCGGTTGATCGCGGTGGTGACGCAATGGGGTGCGTCCAGCAGCAACATGTGCCCGGCGGTGGGATGCTGCAGGTAGGTTGCGCCCGGGATTGCCGCGACCAGCTCGCGGGCGTGCACGTCCGGCGTGGTGATGTCCGCGCCGCCGCTGATGACGATCGTCTTGGCGCTGATGGCCGCCAGCGAGTCATACACGTCGTAGGCGCCGAGATTGAGCAGGAAACCGGCGGCGGTGGCCGGTGAGACGACTCGAGTGGATTCCGTTGCAAGGGCGGCGAACCCGCCTCGGGTGCCGCTGCGACCGGAGTACCTCATCAGGGCCGCACCCAGCGGACGCACCACCCAGCGGATGGCCCGCTCGCTGATTCGGGGCGGCATGCGATCGACAAGATCGAACAGGACCCGGCTCGCTGGGGTGGCCAGCAAGCGGCCCAGTCCCCGCTCGGAGATCCGTCCGGCAGCCGCGGCGATCAGGACCAGGCCCTCGGGATCGACCGGTCGTTCGGATCGCGCCAGGTAGGCCAAAGCGGTCATTCCGCCCAGCGAGTGCCCAGCCAACGTCAGCGGTCCGGCGACACGCAACGCCGTCAGCACCTCGGCAAGGTCGGCGGCCAGTTGCTCGACCCGGTAGGTGCTTGCCGGGCCGCCGGTCGAGTGGCCGTGGCCACGGTGGTCATAGGAAACGATTCGTACCGCCCTGCCCCAACGGTGCGTCAACTGCCGGATCTGGATCGCCCAACTGTCCTGAGTCCGGCACAGCCCGTGCAGCAGAACCAGCGTGTGCAGCGGTCGACCCGAGCCGTAATCCCGGACCGCCAACCGCACCCCATCTCGGGTCACCACCGTGTGTTGGGCGTAATTGGCTTCTGACACAGTATGATTCAGCTGAGGCATAACTTGCTCCCGGCAGGTATCGATGTCAGCAGGCGATAGCCTGCTCCTTGTTGGGCTTGAAATTACGGACCGACGGCCGGCGACGCGCTCTTGTGCGCGATAGCCACGCAACGGGCGATGTGCGGATTTTGCGCGTTATGCGCAGCACCATACGAATCGGTGGCGTATGTATGGTGATTCGGCGGGAACCGTCACCGAAAACGAGTCAGGAGATTCAATGCCGAACCGATTGACCGACAAGGTCGCTCTCATCAGTGGCGGGGCGCGCGGCATGGGCGCATCACACGTCAGAGCGCTGGTGGCCGAAGGTGCGCATGTCGTGTTCGGCGACATACTCGACGATGAGGGCAACGCGGTGGCGGCCGAGGTCGGCGATGCCGCGCGCTATCGGCACCTTGACGTGACAGACCCCGATCAGTGGGACGCCGCGGTGAGCGCCACCCTGGCGGAATTCGGCCGTCTGGACATCCTGGTGAACAACGCCGGCATCATCAACATCGGAACCCTGGAGGACTACCAGCTTTCCGAGTGGCAACGGATCCTCGACATCAACCTCACCGGCGTCTTCCTGGGCATCCGGTCCGTCGTCAAACCGATGAAGGCCGCCGGGCGGGGGTCCATCATCAACATCTCCTCCATCGAGGGGCTGGCCGGCACCATCGCCTGCCACGGTTACACCGCAACGAAATTCGCGGTCCGCGGCCTGACCAAATCCGCCGCGCTCGAGCTGGGTCCCAGCGGTATCCGGGTGAACTCGATCCACCCGGGACTGATCAGGACCCCCATGACCGAGTGGGTGCCCGAGGATATCTTCCAGACGGCACTGGGCCGCATCGCCGAACCGCAGGAGGTGTCGAATCTGGTGGTCTACCTCGCCAGCGACGAATCCAGCTATTCAACCGGTTCGGAGTTCGTTGTCGACGGCGGCTGCGTCGCCGGTCTCGGCCACAAAGACTTCGCCGCGGTCGACGCCGCGGGACAACCCGAATGGGTCACCTAGTGTGCGACCCGGGAGCTGATCCGCGTCGACAACCAAGGCCACCTGTATTAGGGACTGAAGTCACTAGAGGCAGCGGGGCGAGCTGACGACCATAGGGGCCGTGACTGCCTCTTTTTCTGCTGGGACACTACCGATCTCCACCGTGACCGGCGATCCGGTGGCCCGCGTAGCCGCCGATGCGACCCTGTCCGACGCCGCGCACGCGATGGTGGCCGACAACGTCGGCGCAATGGTCATCGGCGAAGACGGCCTTCCCGCCGCGCTGGTGAGCGAGCGCGACGTCGTCCGTGCGGTGGCCGCGGGGATGGACCTGAACGCCGTCCGGGCCGCGGACGTGGCCAGCACCAAGCTGGTGTGGTGTGACGCCGACGCCACCATCGACGAGGTTGCGACGCAAATGATGGATCGCTACATCCGCCACATCCTGGTCGAACGGGACGGTGAGCTGGTGGGCATCGTCTCGGCCCGCGACGTGCTCGGTGTCTACTGCTCAGCTGCCGAGCTCGACTTCGATTAGAAGGCGTCGGGATCCTGCTGGACCTCTGCGGGCACCGAGTGCTGATAAAGCCGAGACGCGTTCTCCCAGGTGATCTTCCGGATCACCTCCCGCGGTAGGCCACCGATTTCCTCGTGGATGGTCTGCTGGGTGTGTGGCCACGTCGAATCACAGTGCGGATAGTCGGCTTCCAGCATGATGTTGTCCACGCCGATGCGGTCGTACTGCACGAAAGACGACTTGTCCTCCACCGCACAGAACCAGAAGTTTCGCTTGAAAACTTCTGCGGGAGTGAGAGTTTCGCCTAGTGCGCGCCAGGTGCCGTACATCTCATGATAGCTGAGCATGTGGTCCAGCCGGTCCAACAGGCCTGCAACCCAACCGATTCCGCCCTCGGACAGGCAGATTTTGAGATCGGGAAACCTGCTGGGCAGTCCTGAGTAGAGCCAGTCCACGGCGGCCGAGATCGCGTAGGCGAAGAACAACACACCCTGCACATCGGGTGGCGCATCGGCAGTGGTCGACGGCGACGATCCGGAGGAACCGATGTGGAGGTTGACCACGGTGCCGGTTGCGGCACATGCCGCCATCATCGGCTCCCAGTGACCGGAGTGGATGCTCGGCAATCCCAGCATCGCCGGGTTCTCGCTGAACGTCACCGCGTGAAATCCGCGCTCGGCATTCTCGTAGATCATCGTGGCGCCCAGTTCTGGATCCAGCAACCACGGCAGCTGACAAGGAATGATCCGGCCGGGATACGGCCCGGCCCATGCCTCCAGATGCCAGTCGTTCCACGCGCGCACCGACGCCAACGCGAGCTCGCGGTCCTTCGTCACCTGCTGCAGCCGTTGGCCGGCGAATCCCGGCAGGAAGGACGGGAAGTTCAGCGATGCGTAGATGCCGTTCACATCCATGTCCTTGACCCGTGCGTGAATATCCCATGCGCCCCTACGTATTTCGTCAAACCGGACCGGCTCGAACCCGTACTCCGACACCGGCCGGCCTACGACCGCGTTGAAGCCGACGTTGGGCAGCACCTCACCGTCGTACAGCCAGGTCTGCCCGCCTTCGGGGGTGTCGACCACCGTGGGTGCCCGATCGGCGAACTTCCGCGGCAGGCGCCCGGCGAAGGTATCGGGCGGTTCGACGATGTGATCGTCCACCGAGATCACCGTGTAGCGGCGGGCCGCTCTGGGCGGATCCGGCAAGAATGTGACCGTGCGTTCCGCGCCGGTCTTGGCGGTGGTGAAGTTCAGGTCCGCGGCCAGCTCGTCGATCGATTTCATGTCTATCTCCTCCCGCCGGCGAGCAGACACAAAATCACCGTGGAGCGTTCGCTCCAGGAAGAGTTTGCGACTACTCGCGAGTCAGGTGAGCACATCGGGGTCCGCTTTGATCGTCATCCGTGCCGCGCCGGCCCAGTAGACATCGGCGGCGCGTTCGATCAGCGAGGCCCGCATGCCCACCATGTCCGACCATCTCATCCGCGCAGGGACGGCGCCGGTCAGCATGACGTCGTAGGCCAGCCGGCACACCCGTTCGATGGACGCCGCCCGGTACACGGCTTCGGGCAGATTCCGGCCGGTCGCGATCACGCCGTGGTTGGCCAGCACCGCCAAGTTGGCGTTACCGATGTGGGCAGCGAGTTCGGCTGCGTGCGAGGGGGTGTCGATCTCGCCGTCATATTGCTCGACAAGGCACATGTCGTCCAGAAATAGCGATCCGGTCTGATGCAGCAACTCGGGCAACCGGCCGAGTGCGGCCAGTACGCAGACGTAATAGGGGTGGTTGTGGATCACCACCCGGGCGTCGTCACGTACTCGGTGCAGTTCGGTGTGAATCTGGATGGCCGGAGTGACATCCCAGCGGCCGCGGATGACGTGGGCGTCGGCGTCCACCTCGCAGATGTCCGAGGCGGTGAGCTCCTGCCACCACAGCCCCCACGGGTTGACCAACATGTCGGTCTGGCCGTCGCGCTGCCAGGTGATGTGTCCGGCCATGTTCTCCGCGAAACCGATCGAGGCGAGGTGACGGAATGCCACCGCCAGCGCCTGCTCGTTGGACAGGTCCACGCCGATTGGCGGCACCACCGACGGCGCCCAAACCTGCAGTCCGCCTCGCCGTACCTGGGGAGCGTTCATGCCCCGGCCTCCATTCTGGTTCGAATGTCTTCGCGCAGTGCATTTTTGGCAACCTTGCCCCCGGACGAGCGGGGCAGTTCGTCGAGCACGATGAGTCGCTCAGGTAGCAGTTCCCTGGAAACGCCGAGCGCAAGAAGATGATCGATGAGCGCCGGGAGGTCAAGCGTGTGCGAGTCGACCAGTGCAACGTAGAGACAGACCTTTTCGCCGAAGACCGGATCGGGCATTGCGACCGCGGCGGCCAGCGCCACGGCCGGGTGCGTGATGGCGCCCTCTTCGACCTGGGCGGCGCTGATGTTTTTACCCCCCCGCAGGATGAAGTCCGAGGTGCGGCCGATCACGCTGAGGTAGCCCTGCGCATCGATTTCGCAGACGTCGCCCATGCGCATCCAACCGTCGCGGGTGAACAGCTTGTCGTGGTCGGCGCCGCCTTCCAAACCGGTGAGGTAGCCGAGGCTGGTCGCCGGGCCGCGGCAGGCGGGCTGGCCGCGACCGGTCGCGGTGACGTCGCGATCGCCGTCATACAGGCGAACCTGCATCTCGGGCACGATCCGGCCGCCGGTGCGCAGTCGTTGCTGAAGTGGGTCGTCCAGCGTGGTGCCGCTGAGCAGACCGGTCTCGTTGGACCCGTAAAACTGCAGGATCCGGGCGCCGGTGAGTTCCTCGAACGCCGCGGCCGGCCGGTACGGCAGCGTCTCGCCGCCGGTGAACACCACCCGAAGTGAGCTCAAGTCACTCTCACGCACCATCGGGTCGGCCATCAGCATGGTCAACTGCGTACTGACACAACACAATACCGTCGCCTTATGCCGGGCTATCGCCTCACACGCCGCCCTGGTGGAGAACCGTTGCAACAGCACCGCGGTTGCGCCGAGATAGATCGGGGTGGTGTGGCTGGTCCAGAGTCCGAAGCCGAACGGCATCGGTATCACGGGTAGAAATACGTCGTCGGAAGTCAACAGCCCATTAGCCGCCGCCTTCTGGTGGAGATAGCGCCATCGGTTCTGGGTGTGCACGACGCACTTGGGCAGCCCGGTGGTACCCGATGTGGAGTTGATCAGGAAGACGTCGTCGGGACCCAGCTGTGACTCGACGCTCAGCGGTTCGGGAACTGAGTCGATGTCCAGTCGCAGGGCGGCACCGTCGTGGCTGAGCACATGCACCGGGAGCCCGGCGGCGACCGAGGTGGCTGCGGCGCTGCGCTGCTGATCGCTGATCAGGACCTTCGGCTCGGTGACACGCAGCAGGTGGGCAACCTCGCGGGTTCCGGCGCGTGCACCGACACCGACCACCGCGGCGCCGCAGCGCTCCACGGCGACGAACAGCACGTGGACTGCGGCCGAATCGCCGTGCCACACCGCAATCCGGTCACCCGGGGTGACGCCGCAGCCGGCCAGGCGTTCGGCCAGAGCGGTTGCCGCGGCGTCGAAAGCACGCCAGGTCAGCGTGGAGTCGGGATGATCGACGTACGCCACCCGATCGGGCGACTGGGCGGCATTGCGGCGGACCGCGTCAGACAGCGTCGAGTGCGACCACCAACCCGCCGCGCGGAAACGCTCCGCGTCCTGAGCCGCGAAAGCCGGCGATTGCACGATGGTGAGCGCGCCGGCGGACATCACCACATGATAGGAAAGCGGCGTATGCCCTGGATCACGACTCGGCACCGCCCGCTGACCTGCATTCCAAGAATCCCTGGAGAAGATTCCAAGGCGGGCCGAGCAGCCTGAGATCACCCGGAGACCGACCCGGTCCCGAAATCGCGCAGGAGCCCGAGAACCGAAATGGCCATCGTCGATTCGCCGGTCCATCAGCACCCGCACCCGCACTTTGCCGGAGCGTCATGCCACGAGCCGCCGCGGCGGCACCCATGGGAGATCGGGCTGCTTGTCCTTGTCATCGCCTCGAGTGTGGTTCTGTATCTGATCGCGGCCGCAGTGGTGCTGTCCGGCAAGGCCGGTCTGCTGTGGCTGTCGGTCCTGGCCACTCCGCTCGCGCTGTTTCTGGCCCGCGGGCTGAACTACGGGCGGCAGCGGACGAACGGCGTCAAAATGTCGCCCACCCAGTTTCCCGACGGCTATTGGCTGGTCGTCGAGGCGGCGCAACGGTTCGGCTTGGCCGAGGTGCCGGACGCATACGTCGTGCTGGGCAATGGTCAGATCAACGCCTTCGCGAGCGGGCACGGGTTCCGCCGCTTCGTAGTGGTTTACAGCGATCTCTTCGAGATCGGCGGCCGGGCTCGTGATCCCGAGGCGCTGGCCTTCGTGATCGGTCACGAAGTCGGCCACATCGCGGCCGGCCACGCGTCCTACTGGCGTCAACTCAGCCAGCTGGCAATGAAGATCCCGTTCCTCGGGCAGGCGCTGTCGCGGTCGATGGAGTACACGGCCGACAACTACGGCTACGCGTTCCGCCCCGAAGGCGCCCGTCGTGCTATCGGCGTGCTCAGTGCCGGCAAGTACCTGCTGCGCTGGGTGGACTTCGACGAAATGGCCGACCGGGCCGGTACAGAGACCGGATTCTTCGTCTGGCTGTCCAACATGGTGGCGTCACACCCGGTGAACACCTGGCGAGCCTCGGCGCTGCGCAATCGTACGGTCGCCGGCGCCCTGTTCTTCCGGCCCAGGCAGTCCGCCCCGCTTGCTGCGCCGCAGTGGGCGGCCCCGGCCAACGCGCCCTGGCCACGGTAGACACGCGCGCCATGAAGACCAAGATCCTGGTACTGCTGACCGGGTGGGCTGTTGCTGTGGTCCTGCTGCTGCACTACGTGGTGCTGACCCGCGCCGGTCTGCCGGTGGCCTGGATGCTTTACCTCGGGCTGCCGGTCACCGCCGCCGGTGTGCTGTTCGCGCTGCTGCTGGCGAACGTCGGGGCCGGCTGGGAGACCAAGACTGCCGAACGCCGGCAGCGCCTGCCCAAGTCCCGAGGTCAACGGAGCGGCTGAATCACCCGCTCCTGAGGCGGATCTTCCATCGGACGAAGCCGAGGTAGAAGATGCTGAGCACGACCAGCATCGCCATGTCGAATGTCCACGCCCCTGCCGTGTGTTTCCAATGTGAGTCCTTGGGAACCTGGGGAACCGGACACAATCTGGTCAGGTCGATCGTGGATGCCGACGTTGCGAAACCCCATCTCGCCGGGGTGGCCCAGGACATCTGGTCCAGCCCCAAGCGGTTGGTCACGGGGATCATGCCGCCGGAGAACACCAGCTGCGACATGACCGCCACCACCAGCAGCGGCATGATCTGCTCGCTGGTCTTGGCCAGTGATGACAGGACCAGGCCGAGCATGGCTGAGGCGACGGTCGTCGCTGCGATGTCCACGTACAGCTCGAGAGCGGGACTCCCCAGCACCACCGCGCTGGCCTTGGGTCCAGGCTTGCCCAGCAGCGCGATCACGGTCACGATCGCCGACTGGACGAGCGCCAGAATGGTGTAGACACACACCTTGGCCAATAGGTACGCGGTGGTGGACAGCCCGACTGCCTGTTCGCGCAGGAAGATCGCACGCTCGCCGATCAGGTCCCGGATGGTCAGGGCCGTCCCCATGAAGACCGCGCCGACATTGAGCAGCACCAGGATCTGCGCGGGCTCGGTCGGTGCGTCGCTTGTCAGGGGCGGTGCGTTGAAACCGACGTCGCCGGGTACCGACATCGACAACGAACCCATGATGAACGGCAGGATGGCCAGGAAGATGAAGTAGCCGCGGTCGGAGATGATCAACCGCAATTGTCTGCGGGCAATCGTGGAGAACTGGCGGACCAGGCTGGTATGCGCCGCCTCGCCAAGCTCGGCGGGTTTCTCCGTCGGAGGTACCGGCGGCGGCGGTCCGGTCTGAGCCAGGTAGCGGGCTTTGGCGCCGTCCGGGTCATCGGCCACCGTGCTGAAAATGTCGGCCCAGTTGGTGGTGCCCATGGACGGGCCGATCTGGTTGGGCGGCCCACAGAACGCGGTCTTGCCGCCCGGCGCCAGCAACAGCACCTGGTCACACACGTCCAGGTAGGTCAGCGAGTGAGTGACCACCAGCACCACGCGACCGGCGTCGGCGAGTTGGCGCAACATGGTCATGACCTGGCGGTCCAGCGCCGGGTCTAATCCGGAGGTGGGCTCGTCGAGGATCAGCAACGAGGGACCGGTGAGCAATTCGAGTGCGACCGAGGCGCGCTTGCGCTGCCCACCGGACAGCTTGTCGACCCGGGTCTCGAGATGCTTGGTCATCTCGAGTTCTTCGAGGACCCGTGCCACCACCTGCTCGCGGTCGTCTTTGGTGGTGTCGGGCGGCAGCCGCAGTTCGGCGGCGTACATCAGCGCCTGCTTCACCGTCAGCTGCCCGTGCACGACGTCGTCCTGCGGGACCATGCCGATCCTGCTGCGCAGCGAGGCGTATTCGGAGTGCACGTTGTGCCCTTCGAACGACACCGTGCCGCTGGTCGGGTGGGTGTATCCGGCGACTAGCTTGGCAAAGGTCGACTTTCCCGCGCCGGACGGACCGATGACGGCGGTGAGCATGCCCGGGCGTGCGGTGAGCGAGATGTTGTCGAGCAGCGTCTTGTTGCCCTCGATCGTCCAGGTCACCCCGCGCACGTCGAGACCGCCCGTGCGGGTTTCCAGCAGGCTTTCCTCGCGGCGGGACAGGTTGCCGTTGGCGAAAACGAGGTCGATGTTGCCGATCGTGACCACATCGCCGTCGCGCAGCATCGCCGACTCGACCCGGGTGCCGTTGACGAATGTGCCATTGATGCTGCGGTTGTCGCGGATCTCGGTGCCACCGGGAGTCGGGATCAGGGTGGCGTGGTGGCGTGACGCCAGCACCTCGGGAATGACGATGTCGTTGTCATCGGCGCGACCGATCTTGATGGCACCGGGGGGCACGTCCCCTGCCCGGCCCGCCCGCAGGATCTTCATCATGGAGGTCCTGCTGCCCGCTTCCGCGGTGCGGCCGATCACGGGCGGCGGTTGTTGCTGCGCTGAAGACCGGTAAATCTGCGGGGCCGGTTGTGGCTGCATCGGCTGGGGCCCGGACGGATAACGCGGCTGCGGGCCCGACGGCTGACCCGGAGGCGCCGCGGGCATCCGGGCGGTCGACGGATGTTGTGGCGGCGCCGTACCCCAGTTGGCGCCGCTCGGCTGCTGGCCGCCCTGGGCCGGGATGGGTCCGCTGGGACGGGACGGGATCGCCATGGCCGTCGTGGCGGGTGGACGTCCCACCGAACCCTGGTTGCGCCGGCCGACTTCGAAATCCAGCGCGGGCCCGTCGGGGTTACCGATATTGACGCGCTGACCGTCCTGAATGTCGACGACCGGCACCCGGCGGTTGTTGACGTACAGCCCGTTGAGGCTGCCGTTGTCGATGGCGACCCATCGACCCTGGTCGAACCGCAGTAACAGGTGCACGCGGGATATCAGCGGATGTGCGACGCGGACATCCGCACGCAGGTCGCGGCCTATGACTACATCGTGGCCTGCTGCGAAGGTGCGTTCGGCTCCGTCATACCGCACGGTCAACACAGGTGGGGCGGCTGTTTGGGTCATCGCAACCAACTTTATCGGCATGGACGCCAACTGAAGAGCAGGACGTCGAATATATGTGTAACCGGCGGGCCTGGTCAGACGTACGTGGTGGCCCCGAAGCCGCTGCGTTCGCTGACATTCGATCTAGCGGGCTCTATCCTGCAGGCCGCTGGCGTATCGGCCCTGGGAGAGAGAACTTGACCACCTTATCCGACGATCTGCGCACGCTGAGCTACGAAGCGTTCGTTTACTTCTATCCGCTGGTCACCATGAACGTCACACGGCTTCAAGCGTTCTCCGCGGCACCCGGCTCGCGGCCCGGGTTCGGCCCACCCAACCAGTTCTCTCATGTGCGGCAGTTCCCGCCTGCCGCGTTCCGTTCGGTGGTACGGCCCAACTTCGACACGCTCTACTCGATCGCCTGGCTCGATTTGAGCCACGGACCGGTCCGTCTGCAAGCCGGCGACACCGACGATCGCTTCTACATGCTGCCGATGATCGACATGTGGACCGATGTTTTCGCCAATCCCGGCAAACGGACCACGGGGACGGGGCCGCTGGATCTGGTGATCACCGGCCCCGGATACTCCGGGCATCCGCCGGCAGAGTCAACCGTTGTCCCCGCGCCGACGCCCCATGTCTGGATTATCGGCCGGACCCAGACGAACGGACCCGACGACTATGCGGCGGTGCACAAAGTGCAGGACGGATTCCGCCTGACCGAGCTCGGACCGAAAATCGACGTCACACCCGATCCAAACGCCGACATCACGACCGAACCGCTCAAGGTCGTCGACGGCATGACAGCCCTCGACTACTTCTCCTGTGCCGCCGACCTGCTGCGGGTCAATCCGCCCCACGCAACCGACTTCTCCCCCGGCCGGAGATCATCACCGGTGACTGGTCCGCGCCCCCGGTTCGCCGGGTCTGACGCGGCGCGCGCGAATATGATGAGACGCTCACCGAAAGGAGATCTGCATGGGTTCCTGGACGCGGGGCGGCGCTGTGGTTGCCGTTGCGGCGCTGGCATTCCTCGCCGCACCTGAGGTGTTCGACCTCGTACAGCCAACCGGGAGGGCGATGGCCGACGTGTGCGTCAACGCCGGACGACGCATCTCAGTTAGCGGTTGCACCAACATCGCCGACGCCGTCGCCCCGTACGCCCCGCCGCCGACGGACTACGCGCCGTTGCCGGAGGATTACCCGCCGCCCCCGCCGCCGGCTCCCAACGTCAACGTGTGCGCGAACGTCGGGCGGCGCGTCAGCGTCAGCGGCTGCGTCTGACAGCCGAGCCACTCGACTCTTACGGCCTGCCGTTGCTCCGGCGGATTTCCTGCAGGCATTGCAACCTGGTTTGCCCGGTCTGCTGCATGCAGACCCGTATGGGTGTCTCCTGCTCGCCGGGAGGCGGCGTTTCGTTCGGTTCCGGCGCTGAGCTGACGGTCGGGCTGGCCGCGGTGCCCTCGGTCAAGGACCAAATGCTCTTGTCGGTGCCCTGGATGGTCGAGCAGTAAGCGGTCGCACCGGTCTTCGTGGTCCCGAGGCTGCCCAGCGGAAAACAATCGGCCCCTATCGCGACGACCGGGATCTCGGGTTCGGGCGTGACAATCGGTGGGCCCCCCGCCCCCGGTATCGGCGCAGTCGCCGACGATGTCGCCGGTGGGCCGTGCGCGGCATGCTCTTCCTTGTCGGCACGCAGATATTCCCGCAATGCGAAAACAACTGCGACGACCAGCAGGGCGGCCAATAACGCCGGAATGATGACGGCGGGTCTTACCAGCGAGCGTTTGTGTGCCGATGCAGCGACAGCGGGCAGCGACAGACTCGTTTCATCGGGTTCGCCGGTGCCGCCCAAGTTGTGGCTCAGCGCCCGCGCGAAGTCGATGCACCGCAGGTAGCGATCCTTGGGATCTTTGGCCAGCGCTTTGGCGAAGACCGGATCCAGATTCGACAATTCAGGGCTGCGCTCGCCGATGGCCGGGGGCGAAGCGCTGAGGTGTTGACTGATCACGACCGCCGGGTTCGAATGCTGGAACGGCGGAGCTCCGGTGAGCAGCTGGAACGCCGAGGCGGCAAGCGCGTACTGGTCGGCCCGCCCGTCCAGGTCGCCGCCCATCAGCTGTTCGGGCGCCGCGTAGGCCACGGTGCCGACCGTCATGTTGGTTGCGGTCAACCCGGTGGATTCGCCGACCAGACCGGCGATCCCGAAGTCGGCCAGAAGGATCCGTCGATCCGGCGAATCCGGTTGAGCGATAAGGATATTCGCCGGTTTGACGTCGCGGTGCAGCAGCTTGTTGAGGTGGGCATAATCGAGCGCATCGGCGACCGCGGTGATGATTTCGACGACTTCCGGACCGGGCATGCCGTTGGGATACCGCTGCTCGAGCAGCTCCCCCGCGTCGATGCCGTCGACGTAGTCCATGTCGATCCACAGCTGGCCTTCGGACTCGCCGCGGTCATGCACCGCGACGATGTGCGGGTGCCACAACGTCGCCGCGGTGTCGGCTTCGCGGTCAAACCGCTCCCGGTATTCGCGGTCGGCCGATACGTCCGCCTTGAGGACTTTCAGCGCATCCTGGCGGGGCAGTCGCGGGTGCCTGGCCAGGTAGACCTCACCCATCCCACCGGATCCCAGCCGCTTGATGATGGTGTATCCAGCGAACGTGGATCCTTCGTCGAGCGCCATGGCGGCATAGTAGCCCGCAGGACACCGGCGGAAACCGAGGATGGGCCGGTGCAGCGCACCGGCGGCGTTGCCATCGGCTCGCACCGGGTAACTTGGCGTCCATGCCCGAACCTGACAGTCCGTTTCCCGACGACGTGCCCACCGCCGATGCGGCCGAGCAGTTGCGTTCGGCAGCCGATACGCCTGACGACGACGATGATGGGGCCCGGGTGTCCGGTGAGGTACCGCTCGAGGCGAGCCCGGCGGATTGGCAGGAACAGCAGGAAACGGTCATCATCGATGACGGATACGAGGAACCCGGATTCGGGGATTCCGGCTAGGCCGCACGGCCACCGACGACGGTCCGCCAGGGTGTCGCTGGTGACGAGCGGGTGTATCCGAGATGCGGCCGAAGGATCCAGACTGTGAATGCCTCGTCAATCTCTCGTAAAAACCAGCTGCCTGCGTCGCGGACCCCTGGGCACACGGCATAGATTCAAAATGTCCGGTCGATCAGGAATTCGCCGATCCCGTCGATAGGAGGCGTCATGCAGACAGTTGAGACGCGACTCCGCCAGCAGTTGCGCAACTACGCCGTCGAGTTGCGTCAAGTGGCCTACGCGCTTCCGAACGGGGTGGGCGAGCACGACTTGCTGCGGCTGTCCGACAAGATGCGCGCCACGGCAGATCAGCTGATCGCTAACGGGCCTTAGCGCGGCCTGCCAGTCCTTGTACGCCTTCCGGGCGCGCTCAAGTTTTGCAGATTTATGAGCTTCCGCCCGACACGAATACTCGCGTACGCCCGAAAATCGCCGTCGGCGTGCTGTACTTCAGCATTTTCGTGGCCGGCGGCGACGCCACCATCGTCAACGTGGCGTTGCCGACCTTCGCACGCCGTCTGGATGGGCGTGTCAAACACCTCGACCTCGCGGCGGCACCGGTGGCCGGCGCGTGAACGACACTGCGGCCTCAGCTGACCGACACCGGGATTCCGTTGAGCACTCCATTGCCGGATGGCTCGTCGATCAGGGTCGGCGGTGACAGCACGTTGGTGTTGGCGCCCGGCGAGCCATTGGCTACCGACAACCGGGTCCCCGGCTTGTCGTGACCCCAGCCGTGCGGCATCGACACTACGCCGGGCTTGATTGCGTCGGTGATCTCAACCGGCACCTGGATTTCGCCCGACTCGGATTTCACCGTGACGACGTCTCGGTCGGTGACACGGCAACGGGCGGCGTCCGCCGGATGCATCAGCAGCGTGCAGCGGTTTTTGCCCTTCATCAACGCGGGCACGTTGTGCAGCCACGAGTTGTTGGACCGCAGATGCCGGCGGTTCACCAGGACCAGCGGATCAGCGGGGCGTTCCAATCGGGCGGCCAGCCGCGGAAGGTCGTCAAGCAGGTACTGCGGTGCGAGCCGGATCTTCCTGTCCGCGGTGCCGAGAATGTCCGGCAGTTGCGAAACCATCGGACCGAAATCGATTCCGTTCGGATTGGCCTTGAGTAGGTCCAGGGTCAGGCCGCCCGGGTTGTCGCCGTAGCGATCGCCGAAGGGGCCCGTGCGCAGGGTGAGGTCCAGAATTCGCTCCGGACCGCCGTGCTCGTAGTGCCGGCGGAGGGTGGCCCCGTCGAATCCCTGCGTGAATGCCAGATAATCGAAGAAGCCGTCGTCGATCGCGCCGACGTCGACGTCCTCGGCGGGCGTGCCGGTGCACAGCCCGGTGAGGCGGATCAGGATCTCCCACTCATGTGGCCGCTGACCCGGGTCGAACAGCGGTGCCGAGTAGTTGGCGAAGCTGCGAATTGCGAACTGCAGCACCAGGTCATCGTGGTGCGGCTGCTCGAGAGGTGACAGGCCGGGCAGGATCACATCGGCGTGGCGCGTGGTCTCGTTCACCCAATTGTCAACGGAGATCATCGCTTCCAGCATGGGTAAGGCTTCGTCGAGCTTGTCACCGCCCGGTGAGGACAACACCGGGTTCCCGGCGATCGTGATCAGCGCCTTGAGCTGCCCCTCCCCCGGAGTTGCGATCTCCTCGACCATGCACGACACCGGAACCTGGCCCAGCACTTCCTTCGCCCCGCGCACCCGCGTGTGCCACCGGCCGAACCCGGGCGCACCATCCTCCAGGCCGGGCAACGGCTGGGTAGTGATGGACCAGGCCGCCGGCCGCGGGAACATCGCGCCGCCCGGTATGTCGAAATGCCCGATGAGGATGTTGACGACGTCGACCAGCCAGCTGGCCAGGCTTCCGAATTCCTGATTGCACAACCCGATGCGGCCGTATACGACCGATTTCTCGGTGCCGGCCAGTTCACGAGCCAGCGTTCGAATACGTTCTTCTTCGATGCCGGTGACGGCGCTCACCCGGCCCGGCGGCCAGTCCTGCGCGACGCGGCGCATCGTGTCCACGCCGCTGACGTACGGTCCGGGGGCCACCAGGTGCTCGGCGAACAGTGTGTGCGTGACGGCCAGCAGCAGCGCCGCGTCGGTGCCCGGTACGATCGGCAGCCACTCGTCGGCGTGGTCGGCGGTGCGGGTGCGCACCGGATCGATCACAATCACCTTGCCGCGCTGACGAATTCCGTCGATCAGCCCCATCACGTTCGGCGCCGCCAGCAGCGACCCCTGGGATGCCGCCGGGTTGGCGCCCATGATCACCAGCAGGTCGGTGTGTTCGATATCGGGTACCGGGAAGTTCCACCAGCAGCCGTACATCAGGTGCGATGACAGGTTCTTGGGCCACTGGTCGACTGTGCCGGGCGAATAGGTGACTGGTATGCCCGACATGCCCAGCAGTACGCCCGCGTAGCGAGCCAGAGAGAATGAGTGGGCCAGTGGGTTGCCCGTGTACGCCGTGACAGCGCCGATGCCGTACTCGCGGATCACCGGCGTGAGCAATTCGGTACAACGACGAAACGCTGCGTCCCAGCTGACCTGCTGCCATTGCCCGGCGACCTTGATATGCGGTTGACGTATCCGGTCCGGGTCTTCGTGCAGGGCTCCCAGCGTGGCACCCTTCGGGCAGATGTGCCCGCGGCTCCACACATCATGGCGATTGCCGCGGATGCCGGCGACTTTGCCGTCCTGGACTCGAATATCCAAGCCGCACATGGCTTCACACAAGGGGCAGGTATGTACATACCGGCCGTCTTCGGGGCTGATCACTCATCAACCCTATTACGCTACGCCATGTATCGGAAGTGTAGTAGGCGACGATATCCGGTGCAGCGATGCGGCCGTCCACGTCGGCCGCCCAAGCGTGGACCCGATGTCGCTTGCCGTCAAGTGCCGCTCCTACCAACGAATTCGAGCCCTAACGGGCCGATACCTTCGGCGGATCAGAAGGGGGTGTACAACCTCGAATCAGCGCACATTGGGTGGTTCGCATATTCGGTATTCGCGGATGCAGCGGTCGATGCGCAGCGGAGAAACCCGCGACCGGGGATCAAACGCGAAAATCCCGGAGACTGAACCGGATCCCCGTTACAGATCACTCGCACGCGCGAGCCGATCGGCGAAGCGGCTATGCCGGCGGATGCGCCGAATGTCCAAGCAGTAGGATGGCTGTTGTCGAGCGATTTTCTGTGAGTGACTGCACTCGGCGGAATAGGAAAAATCATGCCAACTAAAGAACGACTTCGCTCGCCCTACGAAATTCGCCTAGAACTCGTCGAAGAGACATTGAAAGCGAATTCCTCCCTTGACGAGGCCGCGGCCCGCGAACTTGCGGTACATGTACTTCATGCGCTGAATTCGATCCCCGAGACGGTGCGCTGATTTTCGCTGACCGACCGGGTCGATCGTTCAGCGAGACCAGTCGACAGGTAAGACGTCTGCCGGTGCAGTCGGCGCCGCTGTTGGGGTAGCGCCGTCGCCAGAAGTAATACCCTTCCGGGGGCTGCGACCCAGGCACGCTGAGGCGCTGATCCAGCGGGCAGCCGCTGAGTGTCGCGGCCGCGTTCCACCGCGTCCCCGAAAATGGGCTGACCGACGGCTACCCGCTGTCGTCAGCGGTGTAACGTCATGGGTGCTGAGAATGCAGCCCGTCCGGGATGAGTTCAGCTGTACGCCGCTTAGCTCATTGAACATCGGCTCCCGACCCGGACACGCCGGTGATCGAATTCGCGTCAGGTGACCATGACCACGTCACGCACATTATTTCTTCGCGAACGCCCGCGTTCGACAGATAGACCCCGGCCCGAACCCGTTGCGGCGGGGTCGCGAAATTCCGCAGTGATGACAGCCGCGCCCGCCACGCGTGCCGCCACCGCCGGCGCGCCGAGCGGGGCACCCCTCAGGATCATCGCGAACGCGCCGATCGTTGCCGTCTGCATTTGGATTGGAAGGAGTTTCCAATGTCTGTTGTCAAAGCGGTGAAGCGCCGGGAGGCGGCACTGAACTACTCTCCGATACCTCCCACCGTGTATCGGCCCATCGCCCGGCAAGCGCTGAAACTAACCATGGCGGACATCGCACTGGTCGCCATCGCGACCACCGATGACGAACCCACATCGGGCGCGACAGACATGATTTTCGTGGAAACAGCCGGTGCAGCAATGACTTTCACACCGCGCAGTTCTGCGGATCCGAACCAGGTAGCACGGTTCAGTTCGTGGGCCCCTTGTCGGTTGTCGATGATGCACTGGCCGTTCATGTTGAAGCCGTTGTGCGCGAAGCCCTCAGCAACGCTGTCCGGCACGCGGGTGCCACTACTCTGGCGGTGACCGTCAAGGTCGAGGACGACGTGTGCATCGAGGTTGTAGACAACGGTCGGGGCGACCCAGCCGACATGACCGGCAGTGGCCTGACCAGTTTGCAACATCATGCGCAGCAGGCTGGCGGCGCGTTCACCGTCAGGGACGATCCCGGCGGAGGGACGGTGCTGCGCTGGAGAGCACCACTGGCTTCATGATCACTCACCGTCTACACGGTGTTTGTCAGAATGACTCGGCCGGATAGCGTTTCGTGGATCACGAAGCCGATAAGCCGCCGGCCCTGAGCGAGGGTCTTACAGAGTGGATGCCACCAAGCGGGTCAGGTCGGCGAGGCGGTGGGAGTATCCCCATTCGTTGTCGTACCAGCCGACGATCTTCACCAGGTCGCCGGTGACTTTGGTGAGCCCTGCGTCGAAGATGCACGACGACGGGTCTGTCACGATGTCCGAAGAGACGATGGGGTCCTCGGTGTAGGTCAGGAAGCCCTTCAGCTCACCGTCGGCGGCGGCCGCAAAGGCGGCGTTGACGGCCTCGGCGGTGGCCGGCTCTCGAACGGTGACGGTCAGATCGGTGGCGGAGCCAGTGGGCGTCGGCACCCGCAATGCATACCCGTCGAGCCGCCCCTTGAGCTGTGGCAACACCACGCTGATCGCGCGGGCGGCCCCGGTTGAGGTAGGTACCACGTTGATGGCCGCGGCCCGGGCCCGGCGCAGGTCTCGGTGCGGACCGTCCTGCAGATTCTGGTCCGGGGTGTATGCGTGGATGGTGGTCATCAGGCCCCGTTCGATCCCGAACTCCTCATCCAGCACCTTGGCCATCGGCGCCAGGCAGTTCGTCGTGCAGGATGCGTTGGACACGACGCTCTGGGTGCCGTCGTAGTCGCGGTGGTTGACGCCCATGACAACGGTCAGGTCCGCGCCCTTCGACGTCGCGGACACCACCACCTTTTTGGCTCCGGCATGGAGGTGACCGCGCGCCTGCTCCGCGGCGGTGAACCGGCCGGTCGACTCGATGACGACGTCCACGCCGAGATCCCCCCACGGCAGCGCGGCGGGCCCGTCGGGGACCGACCATGCCTTGATCCGCTGCTCACCCACTATGAGGTCGTCACCGTCGGCCGACACCTCGTGCGGCAAGCGTCCCAGGACAGAGTCGTACTTCAGCAGATGCGCCAAAGTCTTGTTGTCGGTCAGGTCGTTTACCGCGACGATCTCGATGTCGGTGGTGCCCGCCGCGCGTTGCACATCCACCGCACGGAAGAAGTTTCGACCGACCCGGCCGAAGCCGTTCACACCCACCCGGATGGCCATGGCGATCTCCTCGCGACTCTAAGGTCTTGGCGCGGCATCGGTTGCCGGCCACTCGAGTCTGCCCGCCCTGTGAGGCGCAGCGGCAGAGGACAAGGTCCTTGCAGCCTGGGTACGTTCGGACGATTCGAGACCCGGCTTCGCACGGTCTGGGGTTCGGAGCCGACAAACGACCCTTCGGCGCGGGACTTCCGTCCCTACCGCCGCCCCCGGGTCAACTGGTCGGATTCACTCAGCGCTCACAACGTCCCCGGAGAGCAGAACCCATGGCAATGACGCCGCCCGCGACGCGGGAAACGAATACCGCGGCCATCACATCCGGCCTCTTCCCGCTCCTGGCGAGCGGGCGAGCACAATCCGTTTCTCAGACAAAGATATTGCCGTGACGTCGCCCGTCACTGTCGACCCGCGCTACCACGACGCTGTGATCTTCAACCTCGACGCCGTCGTGGACGGTGTCGCCGTGGTCGACGCGACGGTCAGGCTGGTGCGCAGACTGCTTGACGCCGGGGTCGTCAGCGCGGTCTATGCGTTGCGCCCGGGCGGTCAGCAACTCTTGAAAGCCGCGGGGATCGACGACCTTTTCGGTGTCTGCGCCGAGGGCGGACTCGGATCGGTCCTCGCCGACCTCATCGGCGAACTCGGTGTGCGCGCGGAACGTTCTATCGTCGTCGACGACGGCGGTGCGGGGGTGGCTGCGGCGCACGACGGCGGCTTCGCACTCGTCATCGGCGTCGACCGCGCCGGCAATGCCGACGAACTACGGTCGCGCGGCGCCGACGTCGTCGTTGCGGATCTGGAGGAGGTCAGCGTCCGTCGGGGTGACCGGCGGATGTCGGAACTCGCGGATGCGGTGACGTCATACGGTCAGCTGATCGGTGTTCTGGACGCCCGAGACCCGGTGTTGTTCCTCGACTATGACGGAACCCTGTCCCCCATCGTTGCCGATCCCGGCGCCGCCACTCTGGTCGAGGGAGCCGCCGAGGCGTTACAGACCTTGGCATCACAATGCCCCGTTGCCATACTCAGCGGTCGCGACCTCGCCGATATCCGCGCCAGGGTGCCGATCCCGGGCATCTGGTTTGCGGGCAGTCACGGTTTCGAGCTCACCGAGCCGGACGGCACCAGCCACCGAAACCAAGCGGCCGCTGCGGCCGTGGGGCTCCTCGAGCGGGCGGCGGCCGAGTTGAGCGAAGCGCTGGCACAGATTCCCGGGGTGCGGGTGGAACACAAGCGCTTCGCCGTCGCGGTCCACTACCGAGAGGTCGCGCCGGAGCATATCGGTGAGATCGTCTCTGCCACGCATAAACTCGGACAACGCGATGACTTACGTGTCACCAACGGGCGGATGCTGGTCGAATTGCGTCCTGACATCGACTGGGACAAAGGGACGACGCTCGCCTGGATTCGTGACCGCATCGACCCTACAGGTTCCCTGCTGCCCATCTACATCGGTGACGACCTCACCGACGAAGACGCCTTCGAGGCAGTCGAATTCGACGGTATCGGAATTGTGGTGCGCCATGACGAGGACGGCGACCGCAAGACAGCCGCCCGTTTCAGTCTGCAGAGTCCCGACCAGGTGCGGGAGTTCGTCCGGCGCGGTTCGAACTGGCTCATCAACAAGCATGAGTCATCCACCAAGGCTTGGGATTTCACCTACGAGGGGTATGATCCGCAGGCCGAGAAACTTCGAGAGTCACTGTGCACGCTGGGAAACGGCTACTTCGCTACCCGGGGCGCCGCACCCGAGTCCAAAGCCGGTCAAGTGCATTACCCGGGAACCTACGCAGGTGGGATCTACAACCGTCTCGTCGACGACGTATCGGGCACCGAAGTCGACAACGAGAGCTTGGTCAACCTGCCCAACTGGCTCGCACTGACCTTCCGGGTCGATGGCGGTAGCTGGTTCGACATCGACACGGTCCGGGTGCTGTCTTATCGGCAAACCCTCGACCTCCGCGGTGCCGTACTGACCAGGGAGGTGCGCTTCTGCGACGACGCGGGACGCACCAGTTCGCTGAAGCAGCAACGTTTCGTCGCGATGCACATGCCGCACGTCGCTGCCCTGCAGACGACCATCGTCGCCGAGGATTGGTCGGGCAAACTCGAGATACGCTCGATGTTGGACGGCAACGTCACGAACTCGCTGGTGGAGCGCTACCGGGACTTGGCCAAGGATCATCTCGTGTTGCTCGAGAAACGGGAGCTGTCCGACAACGCCGTGCTGCTGACGGTTCAGACGAGTCAGTCACGTGTGCCGATCGCCATGGCGGCCCGAAACGTGGTGTGGCGCGACGGGAGCCCGGTCCCGGCTACCTACCGCCTGGTCGATGACGCGTCGGAAATCGGTCACGAGATGGCTGTCGAAGTGTCAGCCGGCGACGCGTTGACCGTGGAGAAGATCGTGACCCTGTTCACCGGTCGTGATGTCGCGACGTCTGAACCCGCCGTCGACGCCGAGCGCTGCCTGCACCGGCTAGGCCGGTTCGCCGAGTTGCTCGACGGGCACCGGACCAGCTGGGTACACCTGTGGGAGCGCCTGTCCATCGAGTTCGAAGACTTCACCGACGAATTGCGCATCCTGCGGCTGCATCTGCTGCATCTGCTGCAGACGGTCTCCCCCAACAGTTCTGACCTCGACGTGGGGCTACCGGCCCGCGGACTGCACGGTGAGGCATATCGCGGGCACATTTTCTGGGACGAGCTGTTCATCTTCCCGGTACTGAACTTGCGGTTGCCGATGATCACCCGGTCACTTCTCGGATACCGCTACCGGCGCCTGCCCGAAGCCCGCGAAGCCGCCAAGGCGGCAGGCTATTCCGGTGCGATGTTCCCGTGGCAATCCGGCAGCGATGGACGCGAGGAAAGTCAACGCCTGCACCTCAATCCGCGCAGCGGCCGGTGGAACCCCGACTCCAGCGCCCGGGCGCACCACATCGGCATCGCCGTCGCCTACAGCGCATGGAAGTTCTATCAAGTGACCGGCGATCTCGCCTACCTGATCGACTACGGTGCCGAGTTGCTGACGGAGATCGCACGCTTCTGGGTGAGCAGGGCCACCTACGACCGCGAACGCGATCGCTACAGCATCCGCGGTGTCATCGGGCCCGACGAATTCCACTCGGGCTACCCCGACGCGCCCTACGACGGCATCGACAACAACGCGTACACCAACGTAATGGCCGTCTGGGTGATCATGCGGGCCTTCGACGCACTGAAGCTGCTGCCGCTGCCCAACCGACTCGACCTGCTGGAAACACTGGGCCTGCAAGGGGACGAACTCGCGCACTGGGATGACGTGAGCCGGCGCATGTACGTCCCGTTCCACGATGGCATCATCAGTCAGTTCGAAGGATACGGTGATCTGCAGGAGCTGGACTGGGACGGCTACCGACGGCGGTACGGCAATATTCAACGCCTGGACCGCATCCTGGAGGCCGAGAACGACGACGTGAACCGCTACAAGGCCTCCAAGCAGGCAGACGCGCTGATGCTGCTCTACCTGATGTCGGTACCCGAGTTGTGTGAGCTGCTCGATCGTCTCGGCTACCGGTTGCTACCCGACAAGGTCCCCGACATGGTCGACTATTATCTGGCCCGCACGTCACACGGGTCGACGCTTAGCGGTGTGGTCCATACCTGGGTGCTCGCCCGGGCCAACCGAGATCGGGCGATGGAATTTTTCCAGCAGGCGCTGAAGTCCGACGTTTCCGACATCCAGGGCGGCACCACATCCGAAGGCGTACACCTGGCCGCCATGGCGGGCAGCGTCGACCTCATGCAACGATGCTTCACGGGTATGGAGACCCGGTCCAACCGCATCATTTTGTCCCCGTACTGGCCGGAAAACCTTGGTGTGCTGGCATTCCCGATCCGCTACCGCGGTTTGCACCTACACCTGCGGGTCAGCGGAAAGGGCGTGATCATCAGTGTGGATCCACGCGATGCCGCGGCCGGAGTCGAAGTGGAATGCCACGGTCGAGTCGTGCAGCTGATGCCCGGGACCACCGTCAGCTTCCCCGGTTGAGCAACTCCGGCGCGTGCCCGGGCGCTACGATCGCACTTCGTGCCTCGCCGAGACTCGCCAGACAATCAGCACCGGCCGCCCGGCGCCATGATGGATCACGCAGCCGGCACCAGCTGGCTCACTCGCAACGTACGGGTGTTGTCGGCCGTCTCATTCCTGCAAGATGCCGCCAGCGAGCTGCTGTACCCACTGTTACCGATCTACCTCACCGCGGTGCTGGGTGCACCTCCGGCCGTCGTAGGCGCCGTCGAAGGCGCGGCGGAGGGAGCAGCGTCGCTGACCAAGCTGACGGCCGGACCGCTCGGAGACCGGTTTGCCCGGCGTCCGCTGATCGCGGTGGGCTACGGATTGGCCGCGCTGGGCAAGGTCATCGTGGCGATGGCAGGTGCATGGCCCGGGGTGCTGACGGGACGCGTGGTCGACCGCATCGGCAAAGGTGTCCGCGGCGCACCGCGTGATGCGCTGCTGGTGGACGGAATCGACGAAGGCAGCCGCGGTCGCGTGTTCGGGTTTCACCGCACGATGGACACCCTCGGCGCCGTTGTCGGACCGCTGATCGGCCTTGCCGGGTATGAGTTCTTCGACCATCAGATCGCGCCGCTGCTCTACATCGCGGTCATTCCGGCCGTGCTGAGTGTGGTGATGGTCGCATGGGTTCGGGAGCGCCGTCGATCGGTCGAGCATGCACGACGGCCACCGATTTCGGCGACCTTCCGGCAACTGCCCGGCCGGTACTGGCGGACGATCGGGCTGCTGGCCGCATTCGGTGTCGTGAACTTCCCGGATGCCCTTATTCTGCTGCGCCTCAAACAGATCGGATTCTCGGTGGCCGAAGTCATTCTGGCCTACGTCGGATACAACATGGTCTATGCGTTGTGCAGCTACCCGGCCGGCTCGCTCGCCGACCGCTTGCCGAGACCTGCCGTGTTCGGAATGGGCATGGTCTTTTTCGCGGTCGGCTATACCGGGCTCGGACTGACCACGGACAAAGTCGCTGCATGGCTCATCCTCGGGTTGTATGGACTGTTCACGGCATGCACGGACGGCGTCGGAAAAGCCTGGATCTCCGGCCTTGTTCCCGCAGAGCTGCAGTCGAGCGCGCAAGGCGTATTCCAGGGCGTGACGGGCTTCGCTGTACTGGCGGCCGGCCTGTGGGCCGGTCTGTTATGGGGGCCAACAGGGCAACTGCCACTACTCATTTCAGGAATCGCCGGAGGGTTCTTTGCGGCACTCGTGCTCACTCTCACCGGCTGCGCCTGGATTCGCGGCAGGTCACGCGCCGCGCAGACGCCCTGACGGGCACGTCCGAAGGCGGCACCGATCTCCGCCGGAACCGTTCGCGATGATGACTACCGACACAACACATTTCGCGCCGACCTCCCGGGACGGGCCCCGAAGATCGTGCCCCGGAGGCACGACGTCGTCGCCGACGAGTGACCTTCGGCCCTGGCACCGCACATGACGCCGTGGGAGGTTGGCATGGTGATCGCAGGTGACCGCGGCTACTGCGGGATACCCGACCGGCCGGACGGGAATCTACCTCCCCACGCCGGGCACCCCTGGCGGGATGCGGTGTCGGGCGCGTGGCGAATTCGAAGGATGCATCGCACGGGAGTCGACTCGACGCCACCGATTGCTTTCCCACGCTAGAAAGGACAGGCCATGAGCACATCCACCTACGTACGCTTCTTCGAGGACTTCGGCATTGAGGATGTTCCGCTCGTGGGCGGCAAGAACGCCTCCTTGGGCGAGATGTTCCAGAAGCTCTCCAGCCAGGGCGTCCGCGTCCCGCACGGCTTCGCGATCACCGCCCAGGCCTACCGCTACATGCTCGACGAGGCCGGCGCGTGGGACCGGCTGCATGCCGAACTCGATGAACTCGATCCCGCCGACGTCGCCGCGCTGGCGCGTAAAGGCAAGCGCGCCCGTGAGATTGTCTACGGCGCCGGCCTTCCAAACGATCTGGCAACCGAGATTTTGGACGCCTACCACAAGCTTCAGCAGGAGTACGGCGAGGACGTGAGCCTCGCGGTGCGCAGCTCGGCTACCGCCGAGGACCTGCCGACGGCCAGCTTCGCCGGCCAGCAGGATTCGTATCTCAACATCAAAGGTGAAGAAAGCCTGCTCGATACGTGTCGCCGCTGCTTCGCCAGCCTGTTCACCGACCGCGCCATTCATTATCGAATCGACCAGGGTTTCGACCAGTTCAAGGTCTCGCTGTCGATCGGCGTGATGAAAATGGTCCGCTCCGATATCTCTTCGTCGGGCGTCATGTTCTCCATCGACACCGAGTCTGGCTTTCGGGACGCAGTTTTCGTGACGGGCGCGTACGGCCTCGGCGAGAACGTGGTCCAGGGTGCCGTCGACCCGGACGAGTTCTACGTCCACAAGCCGACCTATCTCGCCGGGCACCGTACCGTTCTGCGCCGCCTGATCGGCGACAAAGCCGTGAAGATGATTCTCGTCGAGGGCGAAACGAAGAACACCACACGAAACATTCCCACCCCGAAGGCCGACCGGGCCAGGTTCTGCCTCAGCGATGAAGACGTGCTGGAGCTGGCCGGTTACGCGTGCACGATCGAACAGCACTACGGGCGGCCGATGGACATGGAATGGGCCAAGGACGGTCTGGACGGCAAGCTCTATATCGTGCAGGCCCGCCCGGAGACGGTGGCGTCCCAGCACAGTGCGACGGCGCTGGAGTCCTATTCGCTCGAGGGCAAGGGCGAGATACTCGCCGAGGGCCGATCGGTTGGCGAACGGATCGCCTCGGGTGCCGTGAAACGGATCGACAACCTAACCCAGCTCGAGGAATTCGAGCCGGGCCAAGTA
Organism: Mycobacterium sp. ML4; assembly: GCF_054515735.1. Taxonomy (NCBI): domain Bacteria; kingdom Bacillati; phylum Actinomycetota; class Actinomycetes; order Mycobacteriales; family Mycobacteriaceae; genus Mycobacterium; species Mycobacterium sp. ML4. The sequence continues at coordinate 94,772 of NZ_JBTNSY010000016.1, read as the reverse complement.
TTGGTCGCAGACACCACGACACCCGACTGGGAGCCGGTGATGAAGACCGCCGCGGCCATCGTCACCAACCGCGGCGGTCGCACCTGCCACGCGTCGATCATCGCTCGCGAACTGGGCATTCCCGCAGTGGTCGGCACCGGTGACGCGACCACCCGTGTCCCCGACGGCGAAGTTGTGACGGTGTCCTGCGCTGAGGGCGACACCGGTCGCGTGTACCGGGGTCAGGTGGGTTTCCACGTGGACCGCACCGAAGTGGCAGATCTGAGACGGCCCCGGACTCAGATCATGCTCAACCTCGGGAACCCCGACCTCGCGTTCAAGACGTCGTTCTTGCCGAACGACGGTGTGGGACTTGCTCGGATGGAGTTCATCATCAGCGAGTACATCCGCGTACACCCGCTGGCCCTGTTGTACCCCGAGAAGGTCGACGACCCCGAGGCGCGCCGGATGATCGATCGGCTCACGCAGGCCTACCCAGACGGCAGCGCGTTCTTCGTGGAACGCCTTTCTGAAGGAATCGGCACCATTGCGGCCGCGTTCTGGCCCAAGCCGGTCGTGGTGCGGATGTCGGATTTCAAGAGCAACGAGTACGCCAGCCTCGTCGGCGGAGCCGCTTTCGAGCCGCCGGAGAGCAATCCGATGATCGGGTTCCGTGGGGCGTCGCGCTACGCGCATCCCGCCTATGCCGAGGGCTTCGCGCTCGAGTGCCGCGCCATGCGGCGCGTGCGTGAGGAGATGGGCCTGACCAACGTGATTCTGATGCTTCCCTTCGTGCGCCGACTCGCCGAGGCGGACCTCGTTCTCAAGACGATGGCCGACCTCGGACTGCGCAGGGGCGAGAACGGGCTCAAGGTTTACGCGATGTGCGAGATCCCGAACAATGTGATCCTCATCGATGAATTCGCAAAGCGGTTCGACGGTTTCTCCATCGGCTCCAACGACCTGACTCAGCTCACTCTCGGCGTCGACCGTGACAGCGAAATTGTGGCATTCGACTATGACGAACGCGACGAGGGCGTCAAGCAGATGATCCGCCTGGCGGTTGAGGGCTGCCGTCGCAATGGGATTCACTCGGGGCTGTGCGGGCAAGCGCCCTCGGATTACCCAGACATGGCCGAATTCCTGGTCCGGCTCGGTATCGAGTCGATGAGCCTGAATCCCGACACGGTGATCAAGACCACCCGCCACGTCCTGGAGGTGGAGGGTCAGCTCGTGCCGGCTCAATGAGCGGTGACGCGCCCGATGGGCCCGCAACCGGATCGGCACGGGATCGGGATCTGACGCCGCTTCCGGATCTGCTGCACGGCCGATCCCGGACCGGGCCGGTACGCGTGCGCCGGCCCGTCTACGTCGATCTGTTGCCGCCCTGCAATGCCGGCTGCCCCGCCGGAGAGAACATCCAGGCCTGGCTTGCCCATGCCACCGCCGGCCGGCACGAACAAGCCTGGCGCCAACTCGTCGCCGACAACCCGTTCGCTGCGATCCACGGTCGGGTGTGCTACCACCCGTGTGAAAACCTCTGTAACCGTGCCCAACTCGACAGCTCCGTGTCGATTCACGCGGTGGAGCGGTTCCTCGGCGACCTGGCGTGGAAGCAGGGTTGGATGTTCGAACCACCGTCTGCTCGCAGCGGCAAGCGGGTCCTGGTCATCGGCGCTGGGCCGAGCGGCCTGTCGGCCGCCTACCATTTGGCGCGGTTGGGGCACGAGGTCGAGATCCGCGACGCGGGCGCGATCCCCGGCGGGATGATGCGGTACGGCATCCCGAGCTACCGGCTCCCCCGCGACGTGCTGGATGCGGAGCTGAACCGGATCGCGGTCCTGGGCGTGCGGATAACCTGCGATCATCGCGTTGAGGATCTCGCCGCCGAGCGGGACGAGGGCGGCTTCGACGCGGTGTTCGTCGCGGTCGGTGCGCACCTGGCCAAACGTGTGGATATCCCCGCTCGCGATGCCGGAACGATGATGGACGCGGTGTCCTTTCTGCGCGATGTCGCCTCCGGCGAGAAACCGGCGATCGGGCGCCACGTGGCCGTCTACGGCGGCGGCAACACCGCGATGGACGCCGCCCGGGTCGCCCGTCGCCTCGGCGCTGAAGACACCGTCATCGTGTACCGCCGAACTCGCGAACAGATGCCCGCCCACCCGGCGGAAGCGCAGGATGCCGAACGGGAGGGCGTGCGGATCAACTGGCTGCGGACGATCAGCGCTTTCGATGGTCCGGAAGTGCAGGTCGAGGTCATGCAACTCGACCACTCCGGCTATCCCCGCCCGACCGGACGCTTTGAGACGCTGGCCGCCGACACCGTGATCATGGCGCTCGGCCAGGAGACGGAGTCGGCATTCATGCGGACACTGCCCGGCGTCGAATTCGAGCGCGACGGCAGCGTGCGCGTCTCGGAATCATTGATGACCGGCTGTCCGGGTGTATTCGCCGGCGGCGATATGGTCCCCAGCGAGCGCACCGTGACCGTCGGCGTCGGGCACGGGAAAAAGGCCGCCCACCACATCCATGCGTGGCTGGGCAACACGACAGCAGACCGTCCGGCGAAACATCCGACGGCGACGTTCGACTTGCTGCACCTCTGGTACTTCGGTGATGCCACGCGACGCGAGCAGCCCGAACTCGAGGCGGACAAGCGCGTCGAGAGTTTCGCGGAGGTCGTCGGCGGGTTGTCGGCGCAGCAGGCGACCTACGAGGCGGGGCGTTGCCTCTCATGCGGCAACTGTTTCGAGTGCGACGGCTGCCTCGGCTCGTGCCCGGAGGACGCGGTGATCAAACTCGGTGTGGGGCACCGGTACAAGTTCGACTACGACAAGTGCACAGGCTGCGCGGTCTGCTTCGATCAGTGCCCGGTACACGCCATCGACATGTTCCCGGAACCGACATGACGCGTGCCACGATCGACGGCAACGAGGCTGCCGTTTCGGTCGCGTACCGGCTCAACGAGGTGTGCTGCATCTACCCGATCACGCCGTCATCGCCGATGGCCGAGTTGGCCGACGAATGGTCCAGCGCGGGACGGCCCAATGTGTGGGGCAGTGTCCCGACGGTGGTCGAAATGCAGAGCGAGGGCGGAGCGGCCGGCGCTCTGCACGGCGCGCTGCAGAGCGGCGCGCTGACCACGACCTTCACCTCGTCGCAGGGCCTGTTATTGATGATCCCGAATATGTACAAGATCGCCGGCGAACTCACCTCGGCCGTCATCAATGTGGCGGCCAGATCTGTTGCAGCGCAGGGGTTATCGATATTCGGCGACCATTCCGACGTGATGGCGGTACGGCAGACGGGGTTCGCCCTGCTCGCGGCGGCCTCGGTGCAGGAAGCACACGACCTGGCGCTCGTCGCACAGGCGGCCACGCTGATGACCCGGGTGCCGTTTGTACATTTCTTCGACGGATTCCGAACCTCGCACGAGCTCAACACTATTGAGACGCTGTCGGACGACGACCTGCGGGCGCTGGTGCCCGAGGAGTTGGTCTGGGCGCATCGCGGACGGGCGCTGTCTCCCGAGCGCCCCTTCATTCGCGGCACCGCGCAGAACCCGGACGTCTACTTCCAGGCACGGGAGACGGTAAACCCGTTCTACGCCAAGGTTCCCGGTGTTGTCGACGACCTGATGGCCCGGCTGGGCGAACGCACCGGCCGCACGATGCACAGTGTCGAATACACCGGGCATCCGCAGGCGGAGCGGGTGCTGGTGCTGATGGGCTCGGGCGGCCAGACGGCGGTGCAAACCGTCGCTGCCCTCACCGAACGCGGCGAGCGGGTCGGGGTGGTGCAGATCCGGTTGTACCGCCCATTTCCCACCAGAGCGCTCCTCGACGCCCTGCCGACAACGGTGCGCACGGTCGGTGTTCTGGACCGCACCAAGGAGCCCGGTTCGCTCGGCGAGCCGTTGTACCTGGATGTCGTTGCGGCGCTGGCCGAGTCGCATGCCGCCGCGGAGCGGGCCACCATGCCTCGTGTCACCGGTGGACGCTATGGGCTGTCCTCCAAGGAATTCACGCCCGCGATGGTCGCCGGTGTGTTCGCCGAACTCGCTCGTGAGCATCCGCGGCGACGATTCACCATCGGTATCGACGACGACGTTTCCGGTACCAGCGTCCCCTACGACCCGTCTTTCGACATCGAGTCGCCCGATACGGTACGAGCGATTTTTTTCGGGCTGGGCTCGGACGGAACGGTCAGCGCGAACAAGAACACGATCAAGATCCTCGGGTCACTGCAGGGTCTGCACGCCCAGGGGTACTTCGTCTACGACTCGAAGAAGTCGGGTTCGCAGACCGAGTCGCATCTGCGCTTCGGACCTGATCCGATCCGGGCACCGTATCTGGTGAGTCAGGCCAATGTCATTGGCTGCCATCAGTTCCGGTTCCTCGATCATGTCGACGTGCTCGGCCGGGCCGCCCCGGGGGCAACGCTGCTGCTGAACTGCAGGCATCAGCCGGACAAGGTGTGGGATGCGCTGCCGCGCGCCGTTCAACAACAGCTCTTGGACAAGCGGATCACGCTGTACGTGGTGGACGCCGGCCGGATTGCCCGCGAAGTCGGACTTGCCGGACGGATCAACATCGTGCTTCAGACGTGTTTCTTCGCGGTCTCCGCCGTCCTGCCCAGGGAGCAGGCGACCGCTCGCGTCAAGGACTCCGTGGCAAGAATGTACGGCGACCGCGGCGCCGACGTGCTGCGGCGCGAACTGGCCGCGGTCGACGCCGCGCTGGACGGGTTGCACCGCGTCGAGCTGCCGAGCGAGGCCACCTCTTTGCGTATGCCGGTACCGACGGTGCCCGCCGACGCGCCGGAGTTCGTGCGGACCGTGACCGCGGAGATGATGGCCGGGCGCGGAGATGCGTTGCCGGTCAGCGCACTTCCGGTGGACGGCACCTACCCCAGTGGCACCACCGCCTATGAGAAGCGCAACATCTCCGAACTGGTGGCGGTCTGGGATCCGGGCAGCTGTATTCAGTGCGGCAACTGCAGCTTCGTGTGCCCGCACAGCGTGATCAGGTCCAAATACTACGACCAGTCCCGATTGGACGGTGCGCCGGAGACGTTCGAGTCGGCGCCGCTGGATGCCGTCGGGCTACCGAACGCCCGGTACTCGTTGCAGGTATACCTCGAGGATTGCACCGGCTGCGGCCTCTGTGTCGAGGCCTGCCCGGTCGTGGTTCCCGGCACCACCGTGACCAAGGCGATCAATCTCGCTCCCGGCGAGCCGCGGCTGGCCACCGAGCGCGACAACATCACCTTCTTCGAGACCCTGCCGGTCAGTGACCGGTCCCAGGTGGACTTCGGCACCGTGCGCGGCTCGCAATTCCTGGAGCCACTGTTCGAGTTCTCCGGCGCGTGCGCGGGGTGCGGCGAGACGCCTTACCTCAAGCTGCTCTCGCAGCTCTTCGGAGACCGGCTGATGATCGCCAACGCGACCGGGTGCTCGTCGATCTACGGCGGCAACCTGCCGACCACGCCGTGGACCACCAACGCCGACGGGCGCGGTCCTGCGTGGTCCAACTCGCTGTTCGAGGACAACGCGGAGTTCGGGCTCGGCTTCCGGTTGGCCGCCGACACGCACGCCCAGCTGGCCCGCCGGCACCTGTGGGAGTTACGCGACGCGCTCGGCGCCGACCTCGTCGACGCCATTCTGGCGGCGCCGCAGCTGCGGGAGTCTGAGCTCAACGCTCAGCGGCAGCGGTTGGCCGAGCTGCGGCGACATATCGACGAGCTCGATCCCGCCATCACCGGTGACCTCCGCAGCGTGGTGGACCACCTGGTCCGGCGCAGTGTGTGGATCGTCGGCGGCGACGGCTGGGCGTACGACATCGGCTCCGGCGGCCTCGACCATGTCCTGGCCAGCGGGCACAACGTCAACGTGCTGGTGCTCGACACCGAGGTGTACTCCAACACCGGCGGTCAGATGTCGAAGGCGACCCCGCTGGGCGCGGTGGCCAAGTTCGCCGCCGCCGGAAAGACAGTGCCGTTAAAGGACCTCGCGCTGCAAGCGATCTCTTACGGAAACGTCTACGTGGCCAGGGTCGCCCTGGGCGCCGACCCGCAACAGACTTTGCAGGCGTTCCGCGAGGCAGAGGCCTATGACGGCCCTTCGTTGGTCATCGCCTACAGCCAATGCATTGCGCATGGCATCGACATGCGGCACGGGCTGGACCAGCAGTACCGCGCCGTGGCCAGCGGGCACTGGCCGCTGATCCGCTATGACCCGGTGCTGCGCACGGCCGGTGAGAACCCGTTCCTGCTCGATTCACATCAGCCACGGATACCGCTGGCCGACTACCGCACCCGGGAACTGCGGTACCGCGCGCTGGCCAATGCCGATCCGGCCGAATACGACCGGCTGCTCGGCCTCGCCGAACAAGCCAACTCGCGGCGCTGGAACGTCTATCAGGAGATGGCATCCCGCGGTCCCGAACACTTCGACGCCGACGCCCGCAGAGGACGCTGATGGACCTGTCGACCACCTACTTGAATCTCAGGTTGCTCAACCCTCTGGTCGCGGCGGCATCCCCGCTGCCGCAGACCGTCGACGGTGTCCGGCGCCTCGCGGATGCCGGAGTCGGCGCTGTCGTGTTCTGTTCGCTGTTCGAAGAGCAACTGCGCCGCGAGGCCGACCAGAACACACGCCTGGCCGAGGCGGGCACCGAGAGCTTCGCCGAGTCGTTGACCTACCTCCCACCGGCAGCAGGTCAGGATCATGGCCCGCGCCGCTACCTGAACCTCCTGGAGCGCGCGGCAGGCGCGGTCTCGGTTCCGGTGATCGGCAGCCTCAACAGCAGCACTCCTGGCAGATGGGCCCGCTATGCCCGGGCGATGCAGGAATGCGGTGCGGCCGCAATCGAATTGAACATCTACTACGTGCCCGGTGGCCCGAATATCGGCGGCCGCGATGTCGAAGAGCGCCATCTGGACATCCTTGCGGGAGTCAAGGAGGCCGTGACGGTGCCGGTTGCGGTGAAGCTCAGCCCGTACTTCAGCGCGGCGGGTGACATGGCGCGCCGGCTGGACCAGGCCGGTGCAGACGGACTGGTGCTGTTCAACCGATTCCTGCAGCCCGATATCGACCCGGAGACCCTCACCGTGGTGCGGTCGGTGTCGTTGTCCACCGCGGCGGAGATTCGATTACCGCTGACCTGGATTGCATTGCTGCGCGGACGGGTTGGCGCTTCCCTGGCCGCGACGACCGGCGTTGAGACCGCTGTGGAGCTGATCAAGTACCTGCTGGCCGGCGCGGACGTGGTGATGACGGCGTCAGCATTGCTGCGCCACGGCCCGGATCACGCCGCCGTGCTGCTCGACGGTTTGTCTGAGTGGATGCGGCGCAAGGGGTACCGCAGCGTCGACGAACTGCGCGGACTGCTCGCCACACCCGTCGGTGCTGATGAGACCACCCGCGAACGCTGGGATTACGTCAGCGCATTGCGTCAGGCCAACGATGCCGTCTACGGACCCTGGTGACTGATCGCGAGGTTGCCCTCGCGCAGCGAAGCGCCGTACCCACCGTCTGACAATCCCAACCCGGTTGAGAACAAACTCTCACCCACCCTGCCGGGCGCCGCAGGACGCGTAAAGTTGAGTGCGGTTGACAGTCCAGCCGGTCCGGAACACCCTGTCCCTTCGGCGACAGCGTGAGAGCAATCGCTCGTCACCGGGCATCTGAGTGCTCTGCGTGCAGAAAGTTCAAATTTGCATACCGTAGATCCGGCTGTCACGACTGGGGCATGGGGCACTGCAGAGCAACGGCGCGGATGCTCGTCCCGCTGCACTCGGGCGCACTGTCGTCCGCGGAGGTGACCCGCTGATGGCCATCACAGATGTAGCGGCCTACGCGCATTTGAAGGCCGCGGACCTTGAGGCACTCGCCGCGGAATTGGATGCAATACGCCGCGACATCGAAGCTTCCCGCGGTGCGAGTGACGCGGCCTACATCCACCGCGCGATCACCTTTCAACGGTGCCTCGACCTCGCCGCCCGCGCGGTGATTGCCGGCACCCACACCACCACCGGATGGGCGCTGGGGACGGTCGGACTGGCCATGGCGAAAAGCATCGAGAACATGGAACTGGCACACAACATCGGCCACGGGCAGTGGGATTGGATGAACGACCCCGAAATCCATTCCACTACCTGGGAATGGGACATGGTCGGTCCCTCTGCGCAATGGCGTTACTCGCACAACTACCGACATCACATCTTCACCAACGTCGTCGGAGTCGACGACGATCTCGGTTACGGCGTGCTGCGGGTCACCCGTGATCAGCAATGGAAGCCCGGCAATCTGCTGCAGCCGTTGCGACATCTGTTGCTGGCGGTCACTTTCGAGTGGGGTATAGCGCTGCACGACCTGTATTCGGAACAGGACCGCTGCGAAACCGCCGCCGCAAAGTCGGCACAGGCCGGCGGTCTGCTCCGCAAAATAGCGCGCCAGGCGGCCAAGGATTACCTGCTGTTGCCCATTCTTGGCGGAAGACGTTGGCGCCGAATCCTGTTCGCCAATGCGGCCGCCAATCTACTGCGAAATGCGTGGGCCTATGCCGTCATCTGTTGCGGCCACTTCGCGGACGGGGCCGAGAAATTTACCGCGGAAGCGCTGAACGATGAGACCAAGCCGCAGTGGTATCTGCGACAGATGCTGGGAAGCGCGAACTTTCGTGCCGGCCCGGTGATGGCGTTCATGAGCGGCAACCTTTGTTACCAGATCGAGCACCACCTCTACCCGGACCTGCCCAGTAACCGCTACGCGCAGATCGCGCAGCGGGTACAGGCGGTCTGCGCCAGCTACGACCTGCCGTACACCACTGGCTCGCTTGCCCGCCAGTACCTACTGACCCTGCGCACAATCGCCAAACTCGCCCTGCCAGATCGATTCCTGCGCGCCACATCTGACGATGCGCCGGAAACCGCTTCCGAAAACAGGTTTCGCAATCTCGTGCCCGGTCTCCGCACCAACTCAGCCGACGGCAGGCACGGACTGGCCACCGCGATCGGCAATCGCAAAAATGGCCTCGCGCAACGACGCAGAGAAAGTCAGCCGCGTCGGGGCGCCGCGAGTCGTTGGCAAGGGGCCGAATCGACCGGCTGAGTTGGGTGGTCGCCTCGCTAGTTTCCCGGGTCGATGGCCCCGCCTTCGGAGTCCCAATTCGACTCTGCTGCGTCCTTCGCCTTGCGCCCCGCGTCGCGGCGCACGCCTTCGAGGATCACTTCGCGGCAGGTCAACTAAGGACGGTTCACACATGCTGGCGTCGAAATGCCCACGCCGGGCTGCTCTCGGCGATCGGTGCCACTCTGCCCGGTGCTTCCTGGCAACGGTGTCGTACCCACTACACCACCTGATGGCCATCACACCCAAGAGCTCGTGGCCGTGGGTCAAGACCCTGCTGCACTCGGTGTTCGACCAACCTGACGCGCACTCGGTCGCCGCCCAATACGACCGGATCATCGACGCGCTATCGGACAAGCTGCCCAAAGTCGCTGCCCACCTCGACGCCGCTCGCCCGGACCTGTTGGCGTTCACCGCTTTCCCAAACAGATCTGGCGTCAGCTGTGGAGCAATAATCCCCAGGAGCGCCTCAATAAAGAGATACGGCGTCGCACCGACGTTGCGGACATCTTTCCCGACCGCGATGCACTGATCCGCCTAGTCGGCGCCGTCCTGGCCGAACAACACGACGAATGGGCCGAATCACGCCGCTACCTCGGCCTCGACGTCCTCAGCAAATCTCGACTCACCACCGACACCCCCACAGAACAGGAGGCCACCCCCGCGGCTTTGACCGCCTAAACCATCAAGCCGAAGATCACACGACGACGTCGTAGATGACGTCCCTGGACTTGACCCTTGCCACTCGCTCGGGTATTCGGCGTGATTCCCGGGGCAAGGCTTCGGTACGGTTGCGACTGCCCGGCGCATGCGGCAGACTTCAGCGAGCGATCGGAGATGCGATGGCGATGCGTATGTTCTGCCCGGCGTGCGGCAACGGGGGCGAGCCCATTGCTGGCTGGGTGAACTTCGCTGACTACGACCCGAGTTGGAAACCGATTACCGACGGCTGGCACTATCCGACCAATGACATCGGGCTGGAGCAGCCTCCCGGCGTTGGGTGTTTCTGCAGTGAGCACCTGCAAGCGGCGGAACAACTCAGTGGACTGCCCGCCTTGGAGGCCGTCGGTCGACTGAAGGCCATGCCATTCCCGTGTGCGGTCGGCGGCTGTGGCCGCGACGCTTCGTTCGATTCCGAATTTCGTGCGCTGTGGAACGTGCCGTGGGAGGGCCGTTACAGTCGGCCACGTCGCCCCACCCGGCTTTGTGCGGAGCACTTCTACCGGGCAGAAAAAATGCGAGAACTGCCGGCCACCGAGATCCTCCGCCAGCTGAGCACCGGGGCGACCATTGGCCGGGGCGGGGTCATGTTGCCGCCATGTGGGGTCGGCGGCTGCCGTCACCGCGTAGTCGGCTCGGTTCAATTCACCGAAAAGGATCAGCTGTTTGATTATTGGCGTATCACGTGGTGGTTTTGCCGCAAGCACCGCAGGCGCGCGGAGAAACTGCAGGGATTGCCATCCGCAGATGCCCTGGGATTGTTGAGCACTGCCCGTGGGCGTCTCGATTGGCGCCGGAGATAGCAACTTGTCGTCAACGACATCGTGAGTTTCGTCGACACAGGGTCAATTTTCAGACGACACCAGCAGTCCTCAGCAAATCACGCGCAGACCAAAGCGCATCCAGCGAACAGGAGGTAACCCCAGCGGCACTGACCGCCTGAACCATCATCGAAGAATCACACGACGACGTCGTACACCACGTCCCTGGACTTGACCGATCCGGGGGCGTTGGCGGTGTATCTGGCCAGCCGACCGTTCCTGGAGTTCCACGTCCGCCGAAGTGTCGCGGCTCTGATCAACGTGAGGTTTCTTGACGGGCACGATGTCGCTGAACCGATCGCTGAAGGCGACGCCATCATTGAGGTGCGAGTCGTCAACCGCGACAACGGTGTTGTCACCGCCGTGAATGCCGATCTGGTGGTCGACACCACGGGCAGGAACGCGCGCACCCCGGCGTTTCTGGAAGACCTGGGATATGGCCGCCCACCTGAGGAGCGGTCCGTGGTCAATGTGGGCTATCCGAGCCAACCGTTGAGCATCCCCGAAGGGTGCATCGTCGAACGGCTGGCACTGTTCAATCAAAGGATCGACAGGCACCGGGGCCTGTTGATGGCCTGCGAGCACGACACTTGGATGCTGGCAATCGGCCGTTCCACTGCGCGGGCCGGCCACCAGCCGACTTGGCCGAGATGCTCACGGTAGCAAAAGAATTCTTACCCGAGCCGATCATGGAGCGACTACGCAAAGCCGAACCCGTTGGGCAGATCGCGATTCTTCGCAATACCCGCGGCGGTCTGGCGCCGCTTTGATCAGATGCCGAGATTCCCGTCGGGTCTTGTGGTGCCTTCACCGCCGAACGGGCCGCCCACGCCCGCGCCGTCGCCGAAACCAAAGGACGTCGCATCGGCCGACCAACCGCCTGGCCCGACGACAAGATTGACTACGCCCGGCTGCTCCGCGAACAAGGAAAGAGCCTCGCCGAAATCACCACCAAGACAGGCATCCCGAAGACATCGCTCCACCACTACCTCACGTCCACGAAGGACCAGTCCCCGCTATCTGCCTAACCCCGCTCGTTTGCGGCTGGTGACACGATTCTTACCGGCACCCCTGGTCGCATGGCTGTCGGCGACTCTCGGTTCGATGACGACTCTCGGTTCGATGATGTGCGAAATGATCGGGCCTGTCTGCGCGCCGAAGCGAGCTGTTGATTAGCTGCGCCTATCAAATCGAATTCCATGGAAGGCGAAGTGGCCTAATGGCGGATCGTCGCGCTGCTGCGCCTCCGGCCGCTCATGGGGTTGTCCCCCGATTTCTGATGTTCAAGCTGCCGGATCAACTCCCGCTTTGCCTCACTCAAAGCATGGGTGATATCCGGATTCTCGGCGACCGCGATTAGCGGTGGACGCCCCGGCAGGCTCGTGCGCAAAGTGACGCGTTGTTCTTTGCCGCCGCGATCCTGCAACGAGACTTCCACATCGATGTCCCCGGCATCCCATCGTCCCAAGAGGTGCGGACCGAGCGTCGACAGCGTCGCCACTACGTGTGGGCGCTCTTTCGCTTTGAACCCAGTGCCAACGTGAAGCACGTTTTCTCCGAATGTATCTCGCTGTTCGTCGGCAGAATCCACCATGGTCTCCTCCTTGGCCTGAAGAGTGGGCGCAACGGCGCCCGTGGTTGTCCCCGTGCACGTCACTGTCGGACGGTAACGGATCCGATTCCGTGGCAACAATGGAAACCATTGATTAGCCGGGGTTTTGAGATCGAATCCAGCGATAGCTGAATGCTCAAGTTGTCTTCAGTAAACGCCCATCAGCGATCACTGTCAACATTGCGCACCAGCGGCGCATGTTCGCGGGTCCCACTCGAAATGCCCTCTGTGCGGCTCAGAACCGCGAGGAGTTCGGGTAGTGGCACGGTGGCGATACCGATTGCGGCGTCAGCGATGCCGTATGGCAGTACGAGGGTGTCAGCGTGGACCAGTGCACCGCAGCTATAAACAACATTGGGTACGTAGCCGTCCCGCTCATCGTGAGCCGGACTCAGTAGCGGTTCCCGGAGGTAGCCGACAACCCTTGTCGGATCGTCGAGATCGAGCAGAATCGCCCCGATGCAATAGGTCCGCATCGGTCCGACTCCGTGGGTGAGCACCAGCCACCCGGCGTCGGTCTCGATGGGCGGACCGCAGTTCCCGAGTTGCAACGCCTCCCAGGTTCGGGTAGGGCTCTGGCAGGGAAGTGCACTCCCCCAAACGGACAGGTGATCGGAATAGGCAACGGTATTCGACTCGCGATCTGATCTCGACATCGCAGCGAAACGACCGCGGATTCGGCGTGGAAACAGCGCCAGGCCCTTGTTGGCGGCCGCGGGTCCGACGATCGGCTCAGAGGTAAACGACTGAAAATCAGTGGTTGTCAGGAGTTGCTGGCTGATGCGGGACCCGCTGTAGGCCGTATAGGTCGCATGAAAAGCGACGGAGCCATCGTCGTCGATAAACCGGACGAACCGTGCATCCTCCATGCCGCCCTGTTCCGCGCTCATCGAGGGCATCAGAACACGCTCGGAAAGTGCTACCGGGCTGTGGAATTCGACCGCGTACGTGCGCTCTGCGATGCCGTGGAATGAGGAAATCGTCTCCTCGGCATGTCCGCGGGTCCTCAGGTGAGCCTCGAGTTGCGCGAGTTGTTGATCGAGCGCGGCTCGGGTGAAGCTCTGGCCAAGCCTAGCGAGTACGTAGTCGGCCGCCTCCCCGGCGTGCTCGAGCCTGGCGAGTTCACTGCGGAAGACGGCTGCGTCGAGCAAGGCAGGCTCTGCTGCCCCGACCACGACGAATGGGCCCGGATCATCAATGGAGCAATGGCCAGCCGCGTCGAGGACGCCGGTCCGGAACCCGATGGACGAATGGTGCCCCTCACCGATGCCACGGACGCTCATCACGAATCGCAATCCGCCCGCCGCGATTCCGGCCTGATCGGGGTGTGCAACGATACTGGGGTTGCATAACGCAGCGCCTTCGATGGCGTATTCGCTGGTGAATGCCGCACCTATCAACAGTTTTCGTGCTTCGGAGCATTCCACTCCGGGATCGAGCCGATCGGCGAGTTCTTCGCCGTGTCGACGGAAGGTGGCAGCAAGGTCGCGGTGACGCGTGTCGAATCGCACGACGATATCGTCCAGCGACGACCGGACCTGCTCTTCGCCGAGAGCCAGGATTCGTGCCAACACCGCTGCCGCTCGGGACTCTTGGTGCTCGAATCCCTCCTGGCCCGGCACGAAGAGTCGGGTGATGACCCGCGACGGGTTGGCCGCCAGCCGCTGGGGGCTGCGCGTGACGAGCCCAGGCTGCCCGGAAGTCATTGCCGCACCGAGGAAAAGCGCCGAGCATGCTGCATCGTCGAAAGCACTGCCAACGTCGACTCCGCACCCTGGTTGCGATTGACCCCGTCGGCGCGCAGTCCGTCGTATCCGCCGCCGGTCTCCGGGTCCCACATGCGCAGTCGCGCGTCGTTGACGCCCTCGAACCAGGCAGCAGCCGCCATGACCCCGTCGACCCAGATGGACGCGGCGTCAATGGCAGCAGCACGCGCGCACGCGTCGGCGAGGGTGGACACCTCGATCGGCTGCTGATCGAACCCGGGCCGAAGATCATCCGGGCCTCTGCCCGCTGCGGGGGTGGGCGAGAGGTGGCCCTCTGCCGTCTCCTGCCTGACCAGCCAACCCAGCAGCTCCAAACCCTGATGACGCAGTGTCGAATCGTCGAGCGCAACGCCCGCCGCAATCATCGCCTCGGGGAGAACCGCGTTCGCGTAGGTCAGTCGTGGCTCAGGCCATTGCCAGGTCACGTCGCCCTTTGGCTGCGCCACGGTCTTGGCATAGTCCGTGAGGAGTTCGTGCGCGGCCTGGTGCCCGGGATCGACAGAGAGAAGCTCGGCGGCGCCCAACGCGGCGAACGCCATGGCGCGAGGCCATGGCGATCGCACCTTTGCGGCCCTCTCGAACTGAATGACGGACAACCGACGAACCAGATTCACATCACTATGCGCGGCGGCAGTTCCCAACCCCCAGATGCAGCGCCCCCAGCAGTCCTCCAGGGAGGGCTCATCCTGCCAACGGCCCATCGTGTCCATTCGGTTTCGGCAGGGGCCGGCGAAGGACTGTGCGTCGTTCAGGAACTGCACGGCTACCCGCGAAAGGCCGTTGATCTCCCCACTAGAGTTGGGTTCTCGGGAGCTGACGACGAGCACCCGGGCCATATCGTCGGCGCAGTAGCCGTGTTCGCGCCGGGGTTCGGCAAAACAAGCATGCTCGAACGTGCCGCGACGGTCTGTCAATCGCAGCAGGTGGTTGAACCTCGGCTCCGGCGCCGTGGTGGTCATACCAGCTCCGGACGTTTGCCGAGAAGGTGGTGCGCGAGATCCCGATAGGCGGTCGCCACAATGGGCCACGCCATCCGTGGGGCCAATCGCGTGGCCTCGGCGGCCATCTGCGCGGCTAGCTTCGGCTCGGTCAGCAGCCGGAACAACGCCGCCACCAGCGCATCCGGGTCGTCGTGGTCGACGACCATGCCCGCCCCGCTCGCCAGTAGCTCGACCGCGTGAGGAAAGGCGGTGGCTACGACCGGGCGACCGCTCGCGACGGCGTCCACCAGCACGCCGGAAGTGACCTGATCGGTGGAGTCGTAGGGCAGCACGACCACGGCGGAGGACTGGACAAGTTTCGTCAGCGAGAACACATCACGGTAGCTGGCGTCGAATGACACCGAGTCAGATAAACCGCCAAGCCGCGCCTGTTCGGCACGGGCGTCACGGTAGGCCTCGCCGTCGGCTGCCAGAACCTTCGGGTGGGTCCGGCCGGCAATCAGGTAGCGGGGTCGGCTTGGGAGCCCACGCAGCGAACCCATCGCCTCGATGACCCGCTCGATGCCCTTTCCCGGCCCGAGCAGGCCCCACGTCAACAATGTCGGGCGGTCCGACCGCGCCGGGCGCGCGAAATGTCTCGGCACGGTAGCGCCGTGGGCAATCGTGATGACTTTGTCGGGGTCGACGGTGAAGCCGAGGCACAGGCGTTGCCTTGCCGCCCCGGACATGACAACCACCTGGGCGGCCATCGCCGCGATCGATTCCAGCACCCAACGCTGATTCGGCGTCGGGTCTTTCAGGACGGTATGAGCAACGACGATCACCGGCACGTGGAGCGCGGCGATGATGTCCACCACCTCGCTTCCGTCGACACCGCCGTAGATGCCGTACTCATGCTGCACGACGGCGATGTCGCTCTCATTCAGCATTTGTGAGGCGGCAGCCACCGATGTGACGGAACCGTTGCTCAACTCGGCGATCACCCGCGCGTCAGAAGATCGGAAGCCGTCGGCCACACGCACTACGGTGACGTCAGATCCATTCGCGCACAACCCGTCCGCCAATGATGCGCTGAACGTCGCCAGACCGCACGGTGTCGGAGGATAAGTACTGAGAATGCTGAAACGTGTTGGGCCGGAAGGGCCAATTCGGACAAGGGCATCATTCGGTTCAAGGTCGGAAAAAGATACGGCGGTCAAGGTGATCCCTGCGGCAGGCTGTCAGCGGAGCTCCGGCGTGAGCGGACGCTCTGACAGGTCAGCGGCGGGCGCCTGACTTGATTCCGGACGGGCTGGCTTACCAACCTCTTGCGACGTTACACCCGATCCCGATCAGCGGCGCTCGCAGACTGGGCGCGACCCGGTGGCGGGTCCTCGGTGTAGTCCACCATCGGCGGTACCGGCCTAGTGTCCTGCTGCGCGTCCGGCATCTCGGTGACCATGCATCCAACCCGGCACAACCGGCGCGAGTCGACTCCTATCCGAAGGCGGATCGACCGGCCCGCCCTAACCGCAAAACGTCTGACCACCGCGCTTACCGCCATTACCGGTGTACTCTCATATTGCCTGAGAATTTCAGCTGGTCGGGACAGGTTCAGCCGCACGCCGCTCGATCGTAGGGCCTTCGCTCCGCACCCGACACACCGGTGATCGCCCATATGACTGGATCATTATGACCGACAAACTGTTACAAGGTTCAGTTCTATCCGGCCACATCATGTTCACCGGGTCGCGTAGGAAGCGCGACATGACCCGCCTGGAATTCGTGGGCGCCGCGGGATTCACCGCGCTGGATAAAATTTCGTTGAACCGCAACGGCGTTGGAATAGATTGGGCACTGGTGCCTGAGCGCAAGCGCATCTCGGCTGCTGAAAACCGCCCGTGCGGCACTGGAAACCCCCGTCGGCGGAGTCCAATACAGACCTCTGGCGACCGCGCCGGAGCCTCGTGTGACACGTGGTATCGGTGATGTGGGGTAGCAGGCTGATAGCAGCCCCCGCGAACCGGATGATCGCGACCCTGCAAAACGGCAGTGAGATACTGCGGTTCGGGGGCTTTAAGACTGGAGCCGTTCCGTCACCGTTTGAGATCGTGGAACGCCGCGACATGTACCGCCTACGACGATACTTTCCCGCAGACACGAACGACGCGGCACGACCGCCGGTGGTCCTGGTGCCACCGATGATGATGTCGGCCAATGTGTTTGACGTTACCCGAGACGAAGGCGCAGTCGGAGTACTGCACGACCTGGGTGTGGACCCGTGGGTGGTGGATTTCGGCTCGCCAGACCTGGAAACGGGCGGACTCGAACGCACGCTGAGCGACCATGTGGTGGCCCTGAGCGCGATCATCGACTCGGTGCAATCCCACACCGGCCGCACGGTGCACTTGGCAGGCTACTCGCAGGGCGGCATGTTCTGTTATCAGACCGCGGCTTACCGCCGTTCCGAGGGCTTGGCAAGCGTCATCACCTTCGGAAGCGCGGTCGATTCGTTGACCGGTCTACCGTTCGGAATTCCCGCAGCTCTGGCGGGCCGCGGCGCACAGTTGGTTGCCGACCACGTCTTCAACCGCCTCTCCGTATCCGGTTGGATGGCGCGCACCGGGTTTCAACTTCTGGACCCCATTAAGACGGTCCGTGCGCGGTGGGACTTTCTCCGGCAACTGCACGACCGAGAAGCGTTACTGCCCAGGGAACAACAGCGTCGCTTCCTCGAGGCGGAGGGTTGGGTGGCATGGTCGGGTCCGGCGGTCGCCGAGCTGCTGCGACAGTTCGTGGTCCATAACCGCATGATGGCCGGCGGTGCCGTGATCGATGGCACTTTGATCACGCTCGCCGAAATCACCTGTCCGGTGGTTGCTTTCATCGGTGAGATCGACGACATCGGCCAGCCTGCGTCGGTGCGGGGAATCCGCCGGGCCGCACCTCGCGCCGAGGTGTCCGAGGTGCTGTTGCGGGCAGGTCATTTCGGGCTTGTTGTCGGAACGACCGCCGCCACCCAGACCTGGCCGACCGTCGGCGGGTGGGTGCTCTGGCAGGACGGTCGAGGTCCCAAGCCGGACGGCGTGCACGCGATGGAGTCGAACCCAGGTGCTGGAATCGATGGCGCAGCCGGTCTTGCGTCCCGCATCGGTCACTCGGCGGGTGCACTGGCCGAACTGGGCATCGGCGTGAGCGTGGGCTTGGCCGACGCCGTGGTAGGGGCGGCACGCAGCGGCCGCGAAATCGCCGGGGCTGCCGTGCGTACACTGCCCCAGCTCGCGCGCCTAGGCCGGCTCCAACCCCATACCCGAGTGTCGCTGGGCGCCCTAATGGACGAACAGGCGAATAAGGCACCCGAGGAAGAATGCTTCCTGTTCGAGGATCGAGTCCACACCAACAGCACGGTTCAACGACGCATCGACGACGCGGTCCGGGGCCTCATCGCCGCCGGTATCCGCCAGGGAGCCCACATCGGGGTGTTGATGGACACCAGCCCCAGTGCGTTGACCGCGATCGCGGCACTGTCGCGGCTGGGCGCGGTGGCGGTACTGCTACCCCCGGATGACGACCTTGCTGCCGCCGTCCGTTTGTGCGAGGTGACGGATATCGTGACGGACCCGGGCCATCTGGCGACGGCCGTCGCTACCGGCGCCCGGGTGCTGGTCCTCGGTCGCGCACGCACCACGGACCTCAGGCGCAACGAGTCGAAGCGGGTAATCGAGCTGGACGGTCTCGATCTGCCCGGAGCAGGGTTGCCCAAGTGGTTTCGGCCGAACCCGGGTAAGGCCAGCGATCTCGCCTTCGTGTTCTTCAGCACCACCGGGGGGCGCGCCATGGTTAAGGAGGTCACCAATCATCGGTGGGCGCTGTCGGCCTACGGCACAGCTACTGCCGCCGCGCTCGGCCGCGGCGACACGATCTATTGTCTGACCCCGCTGCACCATCCCTCGGGACTGATGGTTGGTCTGGGCGGCGCGGTCGCGGGAGGGTCGCGCATTGCCTTGACTCGTGGCGTCGACCCGACGCGCTTCGCTGACGAAGTCCACCGTTACGGCGTCACGGTGGTGACCTACACCTGGACCATCCTGCTCGAACTGGTGGCGGCGGCGTCGCCCGAGCTCGCCGCACATCACCCGATCCGCCTGTTCATCGGCTCCGGAATGCCAATCGGGTTGTGGCACAAAGTCACCGACCGATTCTTCCCGGCGGTGGTGCTGGAGTTCTATGCCTCCACCGAGGGTGACGCCGTGTTGGCCAATGTCGCCGGTACGAAAGTCGGGGCCAAGGGACGGCCGCTGCCTGGTAGCAGCGAGATTCGGCTCGCGGCCTACGATCCGGCCAGCGGCCTGTTCATACAGGATGTCGACGGTTTCGTACGCCCCTGCGGGGACGATGAGATAGGCGTGCTGCTGACGAAGCCGCGCTCCGGACTCGATGCCGCACGCGTGTCGATGCGCTCGGTATTCGGTCACGGAGACACCTGGATCAGTACGGACCACCTGTTTCGCCGCGACGGCGACGGCGACTACTGGTTTGTCGACAATCGGAACACCGTGATCCGGTCGGCGTACGGACCAGTCTTCGGCCAGCCGATCTGCGACGCGCTCGGCAACATCACAGTGATCGATCTGGCTGTGGTATACCCCGTAGCCACGGATACACATGATGTGGCCGTCGCGGCAGTGACAGTCGGCAGCGGCGGTATCGTCACCGCCGAGATGCTGACCACGGCACTGAGGGGCCTCCCCCAAGATCAGCGTCCCGCCGTTGTCCACATTGTCGACCGCATACCATTGACGCCTTCGTACCGCCCCCTGTCGAACGCATTGCGCGCGTCCGGACTGCCCAAGGCGGGGGAAAAGACCTGGTACTACGACCCCACTGTTGGCCGATATCAACAATCGCCGGCAACTCCCCGACTGGCCGACCGCACCGCCGCAGACGACCAAGTCCGGCCCTAGCCATTCCGCCTTTTGCACGCCTGCCCGATCCCGGACGTCACGACGCCGTTGCCCGCGCCGACTACGAGCTGACCTGGGCCGACCTCGTATTCGGTTGGTGGACAGGACATGCCGCGAATTCTGGATGAACCCGCCTCTTGGGCAGATTGACTCAATGCTGGACTTGTCCTAAATATGTTGGAACGTAGGATGTCTCACGAAATCTGATTGGTTTGCCGAGTCCCCTGCGCCGAACGCGCATAAACACTCGTAGGCGTAGTGTCAGAGCGCAGAAATTCCGGTATGCTCCCGGCGGCGGCTCGCCATGCGGTATTCTTCGAACCGGTTGATTCACCAGCCTCCCGGAGATGTCCGGCGGCGACCTTCAGAGGTCCCTGCCGTTGCGTGTCCGCCCTCTCCGGATAGCCGAAAACACCGGTTTGTGCCGTCGCACTGGCCCGGACCGGCACGACAGGTCCCGTGCTGAGAGCATCAGGATGATCGCCGCATCTGACGGCGATATCAGCGCGCGCCGGTGCCACATTGCTCGCGTAAGTGCATCATCGGTCCGTCTGCGGTGTCCGACACACCGTTTCAGGGAAATCGACTGCCCGGCTAAGTTACGCCTGACGGGTGGACGCTCTTCGCCAGACGCCGCCGGCCGCGCGCCACGTCAGCTGTCCTGGCCGGACGATCAGCCCAATTACGCTGATGCAGAAACACTTTCGTCGAGGCATGCAGTACGACGCCGCGGGTTCGACGACCCACACGCACCTCCAGTTCGGCCGGTGAGCGCGCCGCCGACCGGTGGAATAACGATTGGCGCAGTCGCGCCGAAGCTGAAGGAACGATCATGAGCAGATTCACCGAAACGATGTATGCCAACGCGCAATACAGTTCGAACGGCATAGTCACCGGAGAGCCGGAGAACCCGGTCCGGCATAGCTGGAGCGAGGTGCACGAGCGGGCGCGCCGAATCGCCGGTGGCTTGGCCACCGCAGGAATCGGCCACGGTGACGCGGTCGCGGTGCTGGCCGGATCCCCGGCCGAGATTGCGCCGACCGCGCAGGGCATCTGGATGCGCGGCGCCTGTCTGACCATGTTGCACCAACCCACCACCCGCACCGACCTGCGACGCTGGGCCACCGAAACCACCTCCGTCCTCGAAGTGATCGGTGCCGAAGCGGTGGTGATCTCTGACCCGTTCCTGGCCGCCGCACCATTACTTTCCGAGCTGGGTTTGCCGGTGCTGGCGATCCCGCAGCTCCTCGAGAGTAACCCGACCGATCCGGTGGAGGCCGGCGAGGAGGACCTCGCGCTGCTACAGCTGACCTCGGGATCCACCGGCTCACCCAAGGCCGTCCGAATCAGCCACCGCAACGTCGTGTCCAACGCTGAGGCGATGTTCACCGGTGCACGCATGAACCTCGACACCGACGTGATCGTGAGCTGGCTGCCACTGTTTCATGACATGGGCATGGTTGGTTTCTTAACCGTGCCAATGCTTTTCGGTGCCGAACTGGTCAAGTTCACGCCGATGGACTTTCTCAACGACAACCTGCTGTGGGCCAAGCTCATCGACAAGTACCGGGGCACGATGACGGCGGCGCCGAACTTCGCATACAAGATGCTCGCCAGGAAGCTTCGCATGCAGGCCACGCCCGGCCAGCTCGACCTGTCCAGCATGCGATGGGCACTGTCGGGCGCCGAACAGGTCGAGCCGGCCGACGTCGAAGACTTCTGCGAGGCGGGCAGGCCGTTCGGTTTGCGGCCGGAGGCCATGTTGCCTGCCTATGGGATGGCCGAAGCAACGGTAGCGGTGTCGTTCACCGAGTGCGACACCGGGCTGCTGGTCGACGAGGTCGACGCGGACCTGTTCGCGGTGTTGAACTTGGCTGTTCCGGCAACCAAGGGCAACACTCGACGGTTCGCCACACTCGGGCGTCCGCTGGCGGGGATTGAGGCGCGCGTCGTCGACGACTTCGGCGATTTTCTTCCCGACCGGGCTGTCGGAGTCCTGCAGTTGCGAGGCGAGCCGGTAAGCCTGGGATATTCGACGGTGGCTGGAATGGAGGCCGCCCAGGACCACCAAGGCTGGTACGACACCGGTGACCTCGGGTATCTCACCGAAAACGGACACATCGTCATCTGTGGCCGGGTCAAGGATGTGATCATCATGGCCGGGCGAAATATCTACCCCACCGATATCGAACGCGCCGCGAGTCGTGTTTCCGGGGTGCGACCGGGGTGCGCGGTGGCGGTGCGTCTGGACAAAGGCCTCACTCGAGAG
Source organism: Mycobacterium sp. ML4 (assembly GCF_054515735.1). NCBI lineage: Bacteria > Bacillati > Actinomycetota > Actinomycetes > Mycobacteriales > Mycobacteriaceae > Mycobacterium > Mycobacterium sp. ML4. The sequence goes on along the minus strand of NZ_JBTNSY010000016.1, from coordinate 72,588 downwards.
ACGTTCGCTGTAGCTGTCGAATCCAAGTGCTGGCAGGACCCGATTCAGGTACGCCGCATCGAGCAGCAGGTAGCACACGAGGTCATTGCCGAGGTCGACGTCCGGCCGCGCAACGTGGTGGTGCTCGCGCCTGGAGTCATCCCGAAAACTCCTTCGGGCAAGCTTCGGCGGGCAAATGCATTGGCGCTCATCACCTGATATCGCGGATTTCCGCGGTAGTAAATTCGTTGCCGAGCGGAGGCGGACGAAAGGGGGGACCTTTGGCCGACTTCGACGCCCAGCCCGGTCGCGAAACACTGCCCCAGTCCGAGTTCTCCCCTGCCCAATTGGAAGCAGACGAGGCCGAGCTGTATGCCGGTCTGCGCGGCGTGGCCGGGATTGTGGCCAACGCCCGTGGGGTGACCGAACTTCTCCGGGAGGTAGCGGAGTTCGCCGCTCAGGCGATTCCAGGTGCCGATGGCGTCTGCGTGGCCCTGGCTGACCAGCGGCAGGCGTTATCCCGGATTCAGACCTGGGCGGCCACCGAGATGCTGGTCCACGAAATAGACAACATTCAATACGGTGAATTGAACGAGGGGCCGTGCATCAGCTGTATGCAGTCGCGGCGGCCAGTGGTCAGTGGATCCCTGGGGAGCGATGACCGTTGGCCGCGTTTCGGTGGCCGGGTGGCCCGGCTGCGAGTGCATTCCGCGCTGGCGCTGCCATTGATCGTCGGCGACGAGGTGATCGGCTCGATCAATGCCTATGCCAGGCGCCGCGATGCCTTCGGCGAGCACGCCGTGGAGTTGGGGTCGCGGTTCGCCGTACCCGCTGCCGTGTCGGTGTACAACGCTCAATTGTTGGCCAAAGCGCACGAACGGACGTTGCGACTGCAACGCGCGTTGGACAGTCGATCGGTGATCGATCAGGCGATCGGGATCATCCGCAGCCGGTCGGGCGGCACCACGGATGAGGCGTTCGACCGACTCACCCAGCTGAGCCAATCTCACAACGTCAAGCTGCACACCGTGGCCGAGCGGCTGGTCGAGGAGGCCGCGCGGCGCGCCCGCGCACGGCGGACGTGAACCGGTTACTGCGTTGGTGCGGAGAGGAGTTCGGCTAACTCCGCGATGAGCAGCATGCGGGAATACCGATCTGTCATCAACCTGCGTGCCACGCTGGTCAGGTGCTCACCGCTGGCCCGCGCGTAGGTCCGCAACAGTGCGAACGCCTCTTCCAGGGATACATCGAGCATCTCCCGGAGTAGGCCTTTGGCCTGCTCGACGACGACGCGGTTGGTCAGCGCAGAGCGCAGCTGCGGTGCCACGGTCACCGGGGTGGGCGGATGCTCTTGGAGGATCGCGACACACGCGATGTGCGTCAGGGTCTGGCCGACGAGCAGGTCGGCCTCGGTGAGCTCGCCGGGTCGAGTACCGAACAAGCCGAGCGCGCCCAGAATGGTTCCAGCCGCATGCATCGGGACGGCGTGCACCGCGGCGAAGCCAACCTCGATCGCGGCGGGAACGAATCGCGGCCACCGGTCGCCTTGCTGTGAAAGGTCGGCTACCGAGACTTGTCGACCGGTGGCGTAGCAATCCAGGCATGGGCCATCGTCGGCCAGTAGCTGGAACAGCTCGAGCTCTCGGGCCTCCTCCGAGGTGGCTGCCAATAGGCGAAGCTGACGCAGAGGGTCAGCGAGCAGGATTCCCGCCGCCTCGACGTCGAGCAGCGCGGCACAGCGTTCGGTGAGGTCGGTTAACAGATCGACCACATCGAAGTCATCGAGCAAACTGTCGACTAGCGAGACGACGGCGCCCAGCACACCTGTTTCCCGAGTGGGGGGATCAGTCACGATTGCCTTCTTCCTGAATTCTTGGTGGCCGCACTCCCCGCATCAGTCGGCCTCGAGCTTCAATCGGCGGTCGAGAATGTCGCGAGCGACATCGGTAGCGCTGCGGCCGACGGCATAAGCGTGAGCACGCAGCCGGACCAGAGCCTCGGCAGGATCGATACCCAGCTGAGCGACGAGCATGCCGGTGGCCTGGCTGACCTCTGCGCGGCTCAGGGAGTTCAATTCGGCCCACGCGTTGCTGGTCGGGTCGGCCACGCTGGCCTGCATGTCGCCGTCCAGCAAATCCAGCACGGGGACGCCGGCGAGTTCCGCGGCGGCCGTTGCGCCGGCCAAGTCGTGGCTCAGCAGGTGGCCTGGTCGCATGCGGAAAAGGTCGAGAGCACCGACATATTCGCCTGCCACGACGACGGGTAACGCATGTACACCTCTGATCTGGTGAGCCAGCATGGCAGGTCCGTATGCGGGCCAGCGAGCCTCCTGCGGGTCGGCGAGGTCGCAGACCAGAACCGGCGAACGTCGTGCAACCGAGTCCAGGCACGGCCCCTCGCCAAGGGTGAACTGCAGTTCGTCGTAGGTGCGAGCGCGCCCGCCACTGGAGCCGAGTGTTGCGCTGCTCGCGCCGTCGAAGACCAGTGATATGGCGGCTGCGTCAACATCAAGCAGAATCACGCATGCCTCACACAGGCGGTCCGCTGCCGCCACTCCTTGCCGGCCGTCGACGGCCGCGAGGAGTTCCTCGTAGATCGCCACGTCTAGCCGGATGGGGGTCGCGACGGTGGCGTCATACTTCCACCCTTTCACTAGTTGGGGGATTTGACGAGCGCGACGCGATCGCGGCGGGCCGCATCACCATCGTCAGTCACTGCGGCCGCAACGAATCACCATGCATCAGCCTTTACCGCGGGCAAGCATGCAGGGCAATGCGAGATTTCAGCCGATCAGCACTCCCCCGGGTGTTGATGTCGAGGATCGCGTCGGTGATTGCGTCGTCCTCGTCGGCGAATCTGCCGGCCGGCATGATGCCGGATTTGTCGACCAACCCGCCAGTGGGGCACCGGCCGCCTCGACGGCATCGAGAAACGTCGCGAAGGATTGCCGGGAGCGGACGTCCAGCGCCATAGCGTGCCCACCGATCCCGGTGGCAGCCGCCGCGGCCAGGTCAGCGTCGAGGTCACCGCTGAAGACGCGAGATCCCTGCGCTGCGAACGCTTTTGCGGATGCCAGTCCGATGCCGCGTGCGCCGCGGGTGATCGCCACGGCAGAACCTTCGAGCCGGATTGGTCGCGTCGTCAGCATTCGCTGCTTCTAGCCGCCGAATGCGAATCTGACGACACGACACGCGGCACTTACGTCGCAGGGTTCACACTCGGCGAGTCACCAATTCGGCGGTTTAAACCGCCACCGTCGGGTAATCCTCGTCACAGTCGCCGCGCGGCGGGGTCCAGTCGATTCTTTTTCGGTGAACGTATGTTCATTTCGGCCTGTGGTTATTGCCAGCCGTAAATACACGCTTAGGCAGCTCAATTCAGCGACGCAATGTTTAGTTCAGTGTACAAGTGTGTACTGTAATTGACATGGCCGAACGTGGTGCTCAACCCCAAGTCCCCCGTGGCCGCAAATGGTTTCTCCGCGCGGTGCGACAGTTGTTCAAGCCCTTGCAGCCCGACGACTACATCGAGATGATCAACCCGCTCTGGACGACGAAAGAGCTCCGGGGCAAGGTCGAGCGCGTCGAGCCGCAGGGTTCGGAAGCGGTGAGTGTGCTGATTCGTCCCGGGTACCAATGGCCTGGTCACAAGCCCGGGCAGTATGTCCGGCTCGGCTTGGTTATCGACGGCGCGTACCACTGGCGCGCCTACTCGTTGACCTCGGATCCCGAACCCGCCGACGGCCTGATCAGCGTGACGCCCAAGAAGGTCGACAGCGGCGTCGTCTCGCCGTATCTGGTCGAAAAAATTCAGCCCGGAGAGCTGGTCCGCCTCGGCGAAATCGAAGGTGTGTTCACCCTCCCCGAGCCGTTGCCCGCCAAGATGCTGTTCATCAGTGCCGGCAGCGGCATCACGCCCATCATGAGCATGCTGCGCAGCCTCGACAGTCGCGACGAGCTGGGTGACGTGCTGGTGATCCATTCGGCTCGCACCCGCGAGCAGGTCATGTTTCTGGACGTCTTGGAGGATCTCGACAACCGCCACGACGGCATGCGACTCGACCTACGCCTCACCTCCGATCGCGGCCGGCTCAAGCCGGATGATCTGGACGACGTGTGTCCCGACTGGCGGGAGCGCGAGGCGTTCTGCTCGGGGCCGGAGGAAATGCTCGATGCGCTGATCGAGCACTGGGAGAACAACGGCGATCCGGACCGCCTGCACTACGAACGGTTTCAGCCGAAGATCGGCGGTGACGCCGGAGCGGGCGAAGGCGGCGAGGTTAGCTTTCTCAAGAGCGACAAGACCGCCGAATGTGACGGTGGCACATCCATTTTGGAAGCCGGTGAGAACGCCGGGCTGGAGCTTGCCTTCGGGTGCCGGATCGGCATCTGCCACACCTGTGTCGGCACGCTGAAATCGGGCAAGCTGCGCGATCTGCGCTCGGGCGACGTCAGTGAGCCGGTGGGACAGGACGTCCGGATCTGCATCAACAGCGCCGAAGGCGACGTCGAACTCGAACTTTGACCGAGAGGAACAACAGTGACTTCTACTCTGCAACGCCCGGAGAACCCGTTCGCCCACCTGGGGGAACAAGAACGGGAGAAAATCGGGAAAGAGTTGGACGCCATCCATGACGAGGTGTTCGCCGATCTCGGCGAGCGGGACCGCCGCTACATCAAGACCGTCATTGCCACCCAGCGGCAGATCGTCGTGGCCGGGCGGGTGTTGCTGCTCGCGTCCAGGTCACGGACCGCGTGGGTGCTCGGGACCGCGTGCCTGGGGATGGCCAAAATCCTGGAGAACATGGAGATCGGCCACAACGTGATGCACGGCCAATGGGATTGGATGAACGATCCCGATATTCATTCCTCGGTGTGGGACTGGGACACTGCCTCCACCGCCGAGTCGTGGAAGCATTCGCACAACTTCATCCACCACACCTACACCAACATCAGGGGCAAGGATAAGGATCTCGGCTACGAGATCATGCGGATCGACCCTAATCAGAGGTGGCGCCCGCGGTACTTGGGGCAGTTCTTCTACAACGCGCTGCTCACCGTGCTGTTCGAATGGGGCGTGGCCGTGCACGACATGGACATCGACGCCATCCGGGCCGGCGAGAAGCCGTGGTCGGATGTTCGCAAGGATCTCAAAGACATTGGCGTCAAGGCGCGCTCGCAAATCAACAAGGACTACCTCGGTTGGCCGCTGATCAGTGCCGGGGCGTTTGCGCTGACACAGCTGGCCCTACGTGGACGGCTCGATCAGCCCGCGGAATCCCGCCTCGGACGGCGGCTTCGCAAGATCTCGAACAAAGGACGCCTCGGCGCCACGGCAACGTTCCTCGACAGCTTCCTGCCCGGCGTGGAAAGCACCTACCTGCGCACTCTGGCCGCCGATGCGCTGGCCAACGTCATCCGCAACGTGTGGGCGCACGCCATCATCTTCTGCGGCCACTTCCCCGACCAGACCTACACCTTCAGCCAGGACGAGGTTGAGAACGAAACCCGCGGCGAATGGTATCTGCGTCAGTTGGTCGGCGCGGCCAACATCGAGGGCAGCCCCCTGTTCCACGTGATCAGCGGCAACCTCGGTTATCAGGTCGAGCATCACTTGTACCCGGATATGCCGAGCAGTCGGTACTCCGAGATCGCGCCGAAGATCAAGGACATCTGCGAGCGCTACGAGCTGCCGTACAACTCGGGACGCTTTTCCCAACAGTGGTTCATGGTGCACCGCACCATATTCCGGTTGGCCTTCCCCGGCGGGAAGCCCCGGCCGAAGCCCGGTCCCTACCGGAGCGCGGAGCGGTCCACCGACACCAACCGGTCCAGCGAAGCTGACAAATACCGCGAGCGGGTTCCGGCCGAACACCCCGACGCCGGCCCCGAACATGCGTCCGGCGGGGTCGAGGTGCAGCCGCCACCGCGCGGCAAGGACTGAGCTCTTAGCCGAACAGCGACGGGTCGGCGTCGAACACCGATATCGGCTCGACGATCACGCCGTTGTCCTCGACATAGCGATCCCACAACTCGACGAGTTCGGCAAGCGTGTCAGGATGTGCGGCGGCAAGATCGTGGATCTCGCCCGGGTCGGCGGACAGGTCGTAGAGTTGCCATGCCCCGTTACCGTGCGGCACGGGCAGGTACAGGGCCTTCCAGTCGCCCCGCCGAATCGCACGGCGGCCGAACAACTCCCACCCGGTGCCGGTCTCGGCGTCGTGCACGCTGTCCGCCCCGCCCGACAAATACGTCACCAGTGAGCGGCCCCGCATCGGCTCCACCTCGCGACCGCGCCAGCTGGTGCCGGGGTGCTCGACGCCGGCCAGCTCCAGCACGGTAGGCGCGATGTCCATCACCGTCGTGAAGGCGGTGCCGATCTCGGCTTGCCGCTCGAAACCCGGCCAGGTCAGGAAGCCGACCACCCGGATCCCGCCCTCGGTGGTGAAGGCCTTGTGCAACCGCGACGGCGCGGTCGCGGCCTGCGCCCAGCGCGGGCCGTACCAGATGTAGGAGCTGGGCCGGCCGAGGTTGTCCAAACTGTTGTCGCAGTACTTCTCGATCTGCGCGGCGATCTGCGGGCCGCGCAGCGGCATCGCCTCCACGATCGCACCCTCAGCGCCGTTGTCGGACAGGAAGATCACCACCGTGTCGTCCAACTCGCCCGTCTCGGTCAGGTAGTCGATCACCCGGCCGATGTTCCAGTCCATCCGGTCCACCATCCCGGCGTAAACCTCCATGCTGCGCGCCGATCGCGCCCGCTCGCGCTCCGTCATGTCGGCCCACTCCGCGGCGCCGTCGGCCACCACGGGATGCGCCTGCACATCCGGCGGGCACAGGCCAAGCTGCTTCAGCGCGGTCAATCGCGCCTCACGCAACGCGTCCGGTCCCTCGTCATAGCGGCCTCGATAGGCCGCGACGGATTCATCGGGTGCCTGCAGCGGCCAGTGCGGCGCCTGGAACGGAAGATAGGCGAAGAACGGCCGCTCATCATCGGGAGAACGTTCGCGCAGATAGCGCAACAAGGTGTCGGCATAGTAATCCGACGAGTAGAAATCCTCGCCGACCGAGACGAACTGGTCGTCCTCGGTGTAAAGCGTTGGCACGGAAAGGAATCCGGTACCGCCGACGCCGTAGTGGCTGGCGCCGGCCGGTAGCAGCGCGAACGAGCGGTCGAAACCGCGGGCCCAGGGGGATCTTTCGATGGTCGCGCCCAGATGCCATTTGCCCGACATCAAGGTCAGGTAACCGGCCTCGCGCAGCAACTCCGGCAACGCGACCACCCGGTCGTTCAAGTAGCCCTCGTAGCCCGGGGCGCCCTGGAAGCCCGGGACGGCCACCTCCAGCATGGTGCCGATGCCGGCGACGTGGTGGTCGGTGCCGGTCAGCAGCATCGCCCGGGTGGGCGAGCAGGCCGGCGCCGAATGGAAGTCGGTGAACCGGACCCCCCGATAGGCCAGCCGGTCCAAGTTGGGGGTCTCGATTTCACCGCCGAAGGCGCCGATGTCGGAGAAGCCGAGATCGTCGGCCACAATCACCAGAAAGTTGGGTCGCTTCACCTGGAGCATCCTGTCAGCTTCGGCAGAGGATACGAGCATGGCGCACGCACACGGGTTGCTGACGGATCGCGTTGCGGTGATCACCGGCGGCGGCGGCGGGATCGGCGCCGCAACCGCGCGGCTGTTCGCCGAGCACGGCGCCCGGGTCGTCATCGTCGACATCGACGGCCAGCGCGCGCACCGGACCGCCGACGAGATCGGTGACTCCGCGCTGGCGGTCGTCACCGACGTCCGGGAGGCGGATCAGGTCGCCGCGCTCACGGAAAGCGTCCGGGACGGTTACGGCGGGATCGACGTGCTGGTGAACAACGTCGGGCACTGGGTGCGCCATCCCGGCAGCTTCGCCGGCACGGACCCCCACCTCTGGGACGAGCTGTACCGGGTGAACCTGCACCACGTCTTCCTCGTCACCCGGGCTTTTCTGCCGATGATGCTCGAGCAGCGGGCCGGTGCGATCGTCAACGTCTCGTCCGTCGAAGGGCTGCGCGGCTACCCCGAGGATCCGGTCTATGCCGCCTTCAAAGCGGCGGTCATCCAGTTCACCCGCAGCCTGGCGGTCCAGGTGGGGTGCGACGGGATCAGGGTCAACGCGATCGGACCCGACGTCACCGAGTCTCTGCAGGTGCCCTACTCGCAATGGCTCTCCCCCGAGGAACACGACCAATGGCCCCAGTGGGTACCGGTCGGGCGCATGGGCCGGCCCGAGGACCAGGCCCGGGTGATCCTGTTCCTGGCGTCGGACCTCTCGGGGTTCGTCACCGGCCACACCATTCCCACCGACGGCGGGACCGGCGCGGCGGGCGGATGGTTCCGCTCCTCGCGCCGGGCCGGCCGGGAATGGACGAATCGCCCGATCGCTCCGTAACTCAGCCGAGCGTGGTGTGCATCAGCATCACGTCGTATGCCGACCACAGCGACAGGTTGAAGTAGACGTCCTTGCCCGTCGTCCACGGGTGCATCATCGGCGCGTAGACGCCGCCGGGCATCGAGAAGCTCGACACCAGCAGATGCTCCGGGCTGTAGGGCCCCTGCGGGGTCGGCGCGGTGCGGGCCACGACGTCGTTGGCGCCGTTGGTGTACATCACCAGATACTGCTTGAGATAGGTGTTGTACTGGGCCGACATCTCGGCCACCGGGCCGGGGATGACCGGAGTCGCGGCCGACGGCTTGTTCGGCACCCAGGAGTTCGAATCACCGTTCCAGTACTCGTATTTGGTGAGATCCGGGATGAATCGCGGCTGCACCCGCGACAGGTGCGCCGCGCCGCCGCGCCCGTTCGGAGTGCCGAAGGAGTAGAGGTAGCCGTCGCCGCCCTTGACGTAGGCTCCCATCTGGAAGTTCTCGTTGCCCTCGACATACGGGACCCGCGCGGCGTCGGGCCCGTTCGCGCGGATGGTGCCGGGGTATACCGACCAGGTCTGGCCGTTGTCGTTGGACATCGCGATGCCCGAATAGTTCGTCCACCATTCTCCGTCGCGACCCCAGTCCTTGATGGACATGAAGTTGATGTACTGGGTCTTGCCGATGGAGATCGCAGCTGTCGGGATGATTCCAGTCTCTTCCCTGGCGTATTTGATGCTGTTGATGACCTGCCGGGAGAAGCCGGGTTGCTGTGTCGGCGAGCCGGCGTACCGGTTGGAGGGGTCGCCGGCGTCCACGTGCAGTCCGTGGGACAGGTCGTGGTCGTTGCTGCGGAACAGTACGTTGTACCGCCACTGGTCACCCTTGACCGCGCAGTAGCCGAAGGTGTCGCCGAAGGCCATGAGCACCTGGTGGTTGGCGGGATCGCCGTTGTCCCAAAGGATTCCGAGGTCGGTCCCGGAGATGCCGAAGCGTTCGAGGGTCTTGTTCGGACCGTCCGGGCCGGTCACCCACTCCACCAGTGAGGTGTTGGAGCCCCCCAGCGCGCCTTCGGCATCCGGTGCTCCCGCCGGTGGTGCCTGCGCAGGAGCCGGGTTCGGTGGAACCACGGCCGCGTCGGGAGCCGGGGCAAGTTGCGCGGCCTGGGGTTGCTGGCCCGCCGCGGGCGGAGCGGGAACAGGAGGCGCCGGGTTGGCGCCCGGGACAAGTGCTTGCTGTTGCATCGGCGCGGAGTAGCGCTGACCCTGCTGAGGTACGCGCTGCAACGGACCCAACCTGGGTAAGGGTGCGCGGTCATTAGCACCGCGGGGCCGCTTGTTCATCGGGCCGAGCACCTTGCCCCCAGGATTGGTCACGACTGCATTCGCCGGGGGCGGGACGTTCGCTTCGGGGGCGCTGCACGGCAGCGCATGCGCCTGTGGCGCGAGGGCGGTCGGAAAAATGAGCCCGACAGCAGCCGTCGTTGCCAGCGATACCGAAACGAAGCGAGGAATCGCCGGCATGTCACACCTTTCCATACGCCGGACGCCAATTGACGTCCGCATGGGTTGATGTGACGATAGTGAGCAATGAGGTCTCTGTGACCTGTGAGCGGTTAATAGGTATGCGTCCGTGACCGTGTCGCAACCCTCGCTCAGCCCCAAAGCCGCTTCCCCTGAGGATGTTTTGGTCGCGCGCCGCAGATTGACAGCGATCTCATGCTTAACCCGGCGAGGCAGCGGATATACAGTGCGCGACCGCCGGTGTTCACAGTTCGGGCGAGTCCGTCAACGTCAGGAGGCACGGTGGTTACCAATGTCAGCGCAGAGCAGACCGCAGTGCCGGTGGCCGCCGGTAGCGGGCAGGCGACTGATCGGCCGGAAGTGTGGCCCGGCAAGGCCTACCCGCTGGGGTCGACCTACGACGGGTCCGGGACGAACTTCGCAGTCTTCAGCGAAGTGGCCGAGCGGGTCGAACTGTGTCTGTTCGACGACGACGGTGTGGAAACCCGCATTGCGCTTCCGGAGGTCGACGGGTTCGTCTGGCATGCCTTCCTGCCCAGCGTTCAGCCGGGCCAGCGATACGGGTTTCGCGTCTACGGTCCCTACGATCCGGCCAACGGCCAGCGGTGCAACCCCAACAAGCTCCTGGTCGACCCATACTCGAAGGCCATCGACGGGTCGTTCCAGTGGGACCAGTCGCTGTTCAGCTATAACTTCGGCGATCCCGACAGCCGCAATGACGACGACTCCGCGGCCAACATGCCCAAGTCGGTGGTGATCAATCCCTACTTCGACTGGGGCGTCGACCGCCCGCCGGGTCACGAATACGCCGACAGTGTCATCTACGAGGCCCATGTCAAAGGCCTCACCCAAACCCATCCGGCCATCCCCGAGCGCATCCGCGGCACGTATTCGGCGATCGCGCATCCGGCGATCATCGAGCATTTGACCACTCTGGGTGTGACCGCGATCGAACTGATGCCAGTGCACCACTTCGCCAACGACTCGACGCTGATCGACAAAGGGTTGTCCAATTACTGGGGCTACAACACAATCGGGTTCTTCGCTCCCGATTTCAAGTACACCGCCAGCAACACTCCGGGCGGCCAGGTGCAGGAATTCAAAGCAATGGTGCGCGCGTTGCACGAGGCAAACATCGAGGTGATCCTCGACGTCGTCTACAACCACACCGCCGAGGGCAACCACATGGGCCCCACGTTGTCGATGCGCGGCATCGACAATGCCGCCTACTACCGGCTCGTCGACGACGACAAGAAGTACTACATGGACTACACCGGCACGGGCAACAGCCTCAATGTCGGACACCCGCATACCCTGCAGCTGATCATGGACTCACTGCGCTATTGGGTCACCGAGATGCACGTGGACGGATTCCGTTTCGACCTGGCGTCCACGCTGGCGCGGGAATTCTACGACGTCGACCGGCTGTCGGCGTTTTTCGAACTCGTGCAACAGGATCCGATTGTCAGCCAGGTCAAGCTGATCGCCGAACCCTGGGACGTCGGACCCGGTGGATACCAAGTGGGAAACTTCCCGCCGCAGTGGACCGAATGGAACGGAAAGTTCCGTGACACCATCCGCGACTTCTGGCGCGGCGAGGACGCCATTCTCAGCGAGTTCGCCTCCCGGATCAGCGGATCGGCCGATCTCTACGAGCACACCGCGAGGCGGCCGGTGGCCTCGATCAACTTCGTCACCGCACACGACGGATTCACGCTGCGGGACCTGGTGTCCTACAACGAGAAGCACAACGAAGCCAACGGCGAGGACAACAACGACGGCGAGTCGCACAACCGATCCTGGAACTGTGGTGCCGAAGGCCCGACCGACGACCCGGAGATCAACGCCCTACGGGCCCGACAACAACGCAACTTCCTTGCGACAACCGTTCTGTCGCAAGGGGTTCCGATGATCTGCCACGGTGACGAACTCGGCCGCACCCAGAACGGCAACAACAACGGATTCTGCCAGGACAGCGAGCTGACCTGGATCAACTGGGACAACGCCGACAAGGACCTCATCGAGTTCACCCGTGCGGTGGTGGCCATCCGGGCAGAACACCCTGTATTCCGCAGGCGCCGCTTCTTCACCGGAGCCCCGATGCGTCATCGCGGCTCCGAAGGTCTGCCGGACATCTCATGGTTCCGGCCGGACGGTTCGGAGATGAACGACGAGGACTGGGACTCCGGCTTCGGCAAGTCAGTGGCGGTTTTCCTGAACGGCCTGGGCATTCCGGGTACCGATTCGCGCGGCCAGCGCATCACCGATGACTCATTCGTGTTGTGCTTCAACGCTCACCACGAACCCATCGAATTCGTCCTTCCGCCTGATGAATTCGGGCCGGGCTGGGTGGCGGTGCTGGACACCGCCACCGCCACCGGACACGTCGAGCACGCCGAAGCGCTCCCCCCGGAGGGCAAGGTCACGGTCGAAGGCCGAGCTGTGGTGCTCCTGCAGCAGACCCAGCGCGAGCAATAGGGGCGGGCCGGCAATTCCCACCGGCGCGAACGGGCAGTATGCTCATGCCGCCCAATGCAGCAGACGCGCCGGGGAGTCGCGGATTGCTTGCCGATCAACGACAAGCACAGAGGACATGTCATGCGCTCGCTCACCGCAGCTTTCACCATTGCCGCCGCCGGACTGTTGGTCGCCGCTTGCGGCGGCGACAACGAGACCGGCACGACGTCGTCGTCGAGTTCGTCAGCCAGCTCGACGGCGTCCAAGCCGCCAGTCGCGCAAGCGGCATTAGCGAATCTGCTACTCACTCCCGCCGAGATCGACACCGCCATGGGCACCACCGGAATGTCGACCAAGGACAAGGCCGACAAGCTGGCGGACGACAGCAACAAACAATGGCCGCAGGGCTGGAAGTGGCCCGCCGAGTGCATGTATGCCTACGGACCGGGCGAGAACCCGGTCTACGCCGGCAGCGGGTTCACTGCCGCGATGGGGCGGGACGACACCGCGGCGCCGGCCACCCCTGGATCCAAGGACATGGATCCCGAGGCCGTGCAGTATCTGGTGTTGTTCCCGTCGGCCACTGATGCGAAAGCCTTCTTCGACGCCTCGTCGAAGGCCTGGCAGGCGTGTGCAGATCGCGCCATCGTCACCCCGGGTGATGCCAACAGCCCGGAAGCCAACTGGAAAGTGGGACAAGTTAATTCGTCGAATGGTGTCCTGACCACCACTATTGCCCTGAGCATGACCGACGGCAGCACCACCATCGGCGGCACCTGCCAGCGGGCGCTGACCGTGCGCAACAACGTGGTGATCGACGTCAGTGGGTGCGGTCCCAAGGACCCCGGCGACGCCGGCGTCAAGCTGGCCAATCAGATCGCCGGGAAGGTCGACAAGCAGTAACTACCCGCTAGCCGAACAACGGCCGGATGGAGATGCGGAAGCTGCCGGGGCCGGCAATCGCCTGCAAGCCGTCGCTGGCGGCGACCGCAACGTTGATGAAGCCGTTGAATGCTTTGGCACCGGCGCCGCTGGCGGTGACAATGGCGAAGTTGCCGGCCGCCAGTCCACCGGACTGATCCCCGGCCAGCGCGAAGTTGTCGCCACCGGCCGTCACGGCGATATTCAGGAAGCCCGCGGCGCCGGCGATGACATCGTGGTTGCCGTCGCCGACGGCCGTGGCGACGTTGGCGAAGTTGAGCGGGCCGGCGCCGAATGCATCCACGATATTGTTGCCCGCGCCGACCGCGGTCGACACGATGCCGAAGGCGGCCGGTTGATTGCCGCGGGCCGAGACGCCGGTGTTGCCGTCACCGACGGCGGTGGCAACACCCCCCACGCTCAGGCCGGCGACACTTGCCGCCACCGTGTTGTTGTCGCCGACCGCGGTGGCGGCGATGGCGATGTTGCCGCCGACACCGCCCGCAGTCGCGAATACCCCGCCGTTCCCATCTCCGATCGCGGTGCCGAGAGTGGCGATGTTGCCACCGACGCCGGACGCGGTAGCCGACACCGAGTTGCCGGCTCCGGCCGCCGTGGCCAGGGTCGCGTAGTTCTGCAAACCGGTCGCCGATGCGGTCGCAGAGTTCTCGCCGCCGATGAAGGCGGTGGCGACGGTCGCAATGTTGCCCGCCCCGTTGGCGGTGGCTGATACGGCGTTGCCATCGGTGATGGCGGTGCTGAGGGTGGCGATATTGCCGCCGATTCCGACAGCCCTTGCCACGGCCGCGGTGTTGTTGCTGCCGAACACCGTGGCCAGCGTGGCGATGTTGCCGCCCGCGCCGCCGGCCTCGACCACCCCCCCGGTATTTCCGTCGCCGTACACCGTGCCCAGGGTGGCGATGTTCTCCAACCCGAAAGACGACACCTTCATCGAGTTGCCGTCACCGATCACCGTCGAAGCGGTCGGCACGCATCCGACCCCGGTGAGGTCCACCGTGGCCGTGTTCTGGTCGCCGATGGCCGTGGCGACCGTGACGATGTTGCCCGACCCGGTGGCGCTCGCGGACACTGCTTCGTTGTTGTCGCCGATCACGGTGCCCAGCGTGACGATGTTGCCGCCGACACCGATCGCGTGTGCGCCGGTGGTGGTGTTGCCGCTGCCGAAGACCGTGGCCAGAGTGGCGATGTTGCCGCCGGCACCGCCGGCCTCGGCTGCCACCGTGGTATTCCCGTCGCCGTACGAAGTGGCCACGGTGGCGATGTTGTCCACGCCGAACGCGCTGGCGGATAGACCGCTGTTGTCGCCGATGCCGGTGGCGATGGTGGCGATGTTTCCCAGACCCGTCGCACTGACCTTGGCGGTGCTGTTATTGCCGAAGACGCTGGCCAGTGTGGCGATGTTGCTGCCACCGCCGCCGGCCTCGGCGGACACCTGGCTGTTGCCGTCCCCAATCGCGGTGGCGAACGTCGCGATGTTGGCGCCCACGCCCGGCGCGCTGGCAGCGACGCCGTTGTTGTCACCGATGGCGGTGGCTACGGTGGCGATGTTCTCGACTCCGAACGCGTTGATGTTGAGGGTGTTCTTGTCACCGATCAGGGTGCCGATGTTGGCGGTGTTGCCCAGCCCGGTCGAAACCACCGACGCCGAATTGCCGTCCCCGATCACGGTTGCCAGTGTCGCGGTGTTGCCACCGCCGGCGCCCGCTTCGGCGTGCACCTGGGTGTTGCCCTGTCCGATTGCGGTGGCGAATGTCGCGGTGTTGAGGCCTACACCCGGGGTGCTGGCCGAGACGTTGTTGTTGTCGCCGTACGAGGTGGCGACGGTGGCAATGTTTTCCACGCCGAGCGCGCTGGCCGAGGAGGTGTTGTTGTTGCTGAACAGCACGGTGGACAGGGTGGCGATGTTGCCCGCGCCCAGCGCGCTGGCCTGGGCGGTGTTGTTGTCGCCGAAGACGGTGGCCAGCGAGGCAATATTGCCCCCCGCGATGCCGGCGTCGGCATCGACTTTGGAGTTGCCCTGGCCGATCGCCGTCGCGATGGTGGCGGTGTTGCCGCCCAGGCCCTTGGCTTCGGCAGTGACGTTGTTGTTGTCTCCATAGGAGGTGGCCAGCGTGGCGATGTTCCCGACGCCCACGGTTTCGGCCCCGGAATTATTGTTGTTGCTGAATAGGACGGTCGACACGCTGGCGATGTTGCCGCCACCGAACGCGCTGGCCTTGGCGGTGTTGTCGTTACCGAGCGAGGTGGCGACGGTGGCGATGTTGCCGCCCGCGCCGCCGGCGTCCGCGGACACCTGGGTGTTGTTGTTGCCGAACGCGGTGGCGATCTGGGCGGTGTTGGCGCCGACGCCGATGGCACTGGCTCCCACGCCGTTGTTGTCCCCGCCTGAGGTCGCCACGGTCGCGATGTTGCCGGCTCCGATCACCTTCGAGGTGACAGTGCTGCCGTTGCCGAAGGAGGTGGCCACGTTGCCGAGGTTGCCCGCGCCCAGAGCGCTTGCCGTGACGACGGGATTGTTCGCACCGAAAGCGGTAGCCACCGTGCCGATATTCTCGGCACCGCTCGCGTCGGCGGAGACGGTGGTGTTGCCGCTGCCGCCGACAGTCGCGAGGGTGGCGATGTTGTCCAGACCGAACGAGCTGGCCCTGACGCCGTTATTGGAGCCGAATAAGGCGGTGGCCGCGGTGGCGATGTGACCACCACCGGTCGCGGCGGCACTGATCGTGTTGTTGTTTCCGATGACCGAGGCGGCGACCGTGCCGAGGTTGCCGCCCACTCCCGTTGCCGTCGCCGCGACGGAGTTGTTGTTGCCGAGTGCGGCCGCAACCACACCTTCGTTGGCGCCCACCCCGCCGGCATCGGCCAACACGTTGGTGTTGCCGCTGCCCGCGACCGCGGCGACGATGGCGTTGTTCTCGACGCCGAACGCGCTGGCCGTAGCCCCGCTGTTGTTACTGCCGAACACCGCGGAGACGATTCCGGTGTTCTCGACGCCGATCACCCTGGCCGCCACGCCGGTGTTGTTGTTGCCGAAGGCGGCAGCCACGGTCGCATTGTTCTCCACACCTTCGGCGGTGGCCGAGACCGTGTTGTCGTTACCGAAGGCCGCCGCGACGGTCCCAATGTTTCCTACGCCCACCGCGTTGGCCAACACGGTGTTGTTGTTGCCGAACGCCAGGGCCCCGGTGCCGATGTTCACCGCGCCGGTCGCGTTCGCCGTCGAGTTGCTGCCGATGACGCCGGCGATGTTGAGAATCCCGCCCGTCGCCGCCGCATTGCTGCCACCGCCGAAAGCAAACGCGATATCGGCCAGATCGGCGCTTGCCGAACTGTTCGCGCCGGTCGCAACCGCCAATCCACCGAAAGTGGTGTTGGCGTGGGCGGTGCCCGTCTGCAGCAGCTGCAGACCGAAGATCGAGATGCTGAAATCCGCCCCGGCGCCGGGCAGTCCCAAAGCCTGCTGCCACGGTGCGAGCGCTGCGGCGACCGCGGAAGCCCCGGCATGGTAGCCCGCCATCACCGCCACGTCCTGCGCCCACAGCTGCTCGTAGACGGCCTCGGTGGCGGCGATCGCCGGCGCATTCTGGCCGAACAGATTCGAAATAATCAGCGCCACAAGCTCATTGCGATTTGCCGCGATCAGCGCGGGATGCACGATCGCGGCCTGGGCCGCCTCGAAGATGGCAGCCGCGGCGGCGGCTTGTCCGGCCGTACCCGCGGCCTGAACTGCCGCGGCGCTCAGGTAATTTGCGTAAGGGGCGGCCGCGGCCGCCATTGCCGCCGATGCCGGGCCCTGCCAGGGTCCGCCGGCCAGGCCCTCGGTGACCGAGCTGAACGACGATGCGGCGGACTGTAACTCACTGGCCAGGCCCTGCCAGGCCGTCGCCGCTTCCAACATCGGCCCTGGGCCGGCACCGGCATGCATCAGCAGCGAATTGATCTCGGGTGGCAGCACTGAGAAATTCATCAACCTGTCCGCTCTCAGATGGTGGGCTCAACCGGTCGACCGCCCCTCCGGTTGCGGCGACCGCCAAACACGACACCCCCCACCAGCCGCGCACCCGTGCACCTGATCCGTCGCCCAGCGCGTTATGTACCATCGACGCGCCTCCCGCCAACGAGATCGAATAGTTACCGGTCAGAACTGAGCAGCTGGCAGCAAAAACATAGCTGGCAAACCGGAATCGTGTTCGTATTTCGCGAAATGAAGTCAGGCAAAATGCCCGGTCCCGCTCTGCCTGTTGACACAGCCCCGTGCAGGCGCGTGACGCCGCTGCCGGGGCGGGCCGACCCGGGGAGTGACGATGGTTGCTGTGGAACGTGCCCGACCCCCGTCGCCGAGCCCCCTACATCGAGGGTGCGCACTGCATGGCCGGCGCACCGGGTAAACGTCCCCAACCCACGCGTTGAAGATCCGACGAATCCGGGAACCCCGGGGGCGGGATTGCAGGGGCTGATATTCGGCGTGGTCAAGGCCGCGGTCGACCGGGCCGGCGCCCGCGGTTGCCGAGGCGTGACCCACGAGTCCCCCTGACGCAGTCGACGGCCGCTGGGTAGAACGTGTTACAGTCTGCCCACCGCGGCCGAGGCTCCGGGCGAACCGGCCGATGCGCTGAAGGAGAGCCGGATGACCAGTGCCCGCCGTCAAGCGCAGTGGCGGAATTGAATTCGTCGTCATGACGGCAGCGGTCAGCAAAGCGCGATCATTGGCGCTCGTCACCCTCGCGTACCTGGTCGCGATCGGTGTCGCCGCTCTCTGGCTGGTCTGGGGTCCCGATACCGGCTGGCTGTGGCTGGATACCTTCATCGCCGACGTGCTGGCCACCCTGGTGGTGTTCGTGTTCAGCCGCGTATATCGCAACTCCAGCTTCTACGACGCGTACTGGAGCGTCATTCCACCACTGCTGGCGTTCTATTGGTGGAGTCAGGCCGGGCCGGGCGTCGATCCGCTGCGTTGCCGGCTGGTCGCGTTGCTGATCACGGTGTGGGCGATTCGGTTGACCGCGAACTGGGTGTACGGTTTTCCCGGCCTGCACCACGAGGACTGGCGCTACCCGATGTTCAAGGAGCGTGCCGGGCGCTGGGAATTCGTGGTCGACTTCTTCGCCATCCACCTCATCCCGACCTTGCAGGTCTTCGCCGGCATGCTGCCGGTGTACGTCTGCCTGACCCGTCCCGGAGCCGGACTGCGCTGGCTGGCGGTCCTCGCGTTCGCTGTCGGGTTGGCCGCGGTCACCGTCGAGCTCATCGCTGACGTGCAGATGCACCGGTTCGCCCGGAATGCCCCTACCGGTGCGGCGATGGACCTGGGGTTGTGGAGTTGGTCGCGGCACCCGAATTATTTCGGTGAGTTCGGTTTCTGGTTCGCGCTCGCGTTGTTCGGCGTGGCTGCCGCGCCGGGGGATGCGTGGTGGATGTTCATCGGCGCGGCGGCGATGCTGGCGATGTTCCTTGGCGCCAGCATTCCGATGATGGAAACCCGCAGCCTGCAACGCCGCCCGGAGTACCAGGGCGTCATCGACCGGGTGTCGCGCTTCGTGCCGCGGCCACCCCGGAAAATCTCGGCATGAGCCGTAAGCGGGTGGTGATCGCCGGCCTGGGCGACGTCGGCGTGCTGGTTGCGATTCACCTGGCCCAACACTTCGACGTGGTCGGCATCTCCGCGAAGCCCGGATTGGTCAGTGGCCAGGAACTGGGTGTCCGGCTTGCCCGACCGGAGGAGTGGGCACGGGATTACTGGATCCCCTTCGACAGATTCCGCAAGTTGGACGGGGTCAAGACGCTGCAGGCCGAACTCACCGGAGTCGACCTTGACGCGCGGACGGTCTTCGGGCGCCGCGAAGATGGCACGACCCTCACCGAGGACTACGACGCTCTGGTCATCTCCACCGGCGTCCGCAACGGCTTCTGGCGCCAGCCCTACTTGCAGTCCTCCGCCGAAATCGGTGCCGCTTTGTACGCCGCTCACGAACGACTCGCAACGGCCCGATCGGTGATCATCATCGGCGGCGGCGCAGCCGCGGTGAGCAGCGCCGTCAACGTCGCCACCACCTGGCCGGGCAGGCAGATCGACCTCTACTTTCCCGGCGAACGACCGTTGAGTGAATACCACCCGCGGACCTGGAAGCGTGTCGCAAACCGCTTGGCCGAACTTGGGGTGGGGTTACATGCGGGGCATCGAGCCGTCACCACCGACGACTTCACCGGCGAGGAGATCACCAGCGAACCGGTGCGCTGGAGCACCGGGCAAACTCCGGCGACGGCGGATGCGGTGTTGTGGGCGATCGGCCGGGTCAGCCCCAACACCGGTTGGCTGCCACCGGAACTGCTCGACGAGCGCGCGTTTGTCCGTGTGACACAACAGCTTCAGGTGCCCGGCCACCCGGAGGTGTTCGCCGTCGGAGATGTAGCGGCGACGGACCCGCTGCGCAGCTCGGCCCGCAATCGGGGATATGTGCTGGTGGCGCGCAATATTCGTGCCGCGTTCGCTGACCGGCCGTTGAGCACCTTCAAGGCCCCGCGGCGCCGGTGGGGCTCATTGGTCGGTATCCAGCGCAACGGGTTGGAGGTGTTCTTCCCCACCGGGCACGCCGTTCGATTTCCACTCTGGTCGGTCGAGCACCTGGTGATGCCGTTGCTCGTGCGCCGCGGCATGTACGGGGGCGTGCGTGAAAATTGCCCGTTCGGCTGAGCCCACCGCCATGCAGCCGTGTGAGCTCGTGGCGCGCGAAAAGATTCGCGACACGCTGGCCCGCTACAACTGGGCGGGTGACGCGGGCCGGACCGAGGATCTCGCCGCGACCTTCTGCCCGGACGGCGAGCTGGAGATACGCGGTACCCGGACCTGCGCGGCCGCTCCGAGATCGCGGGTTTTCTCGGCGGCATCACGACCGGTTTTGGCAGCGTCCGCCGGCGGGCACATCAAGCCCGTCGTGCGCCACGTCGTTACCAACGTGCTGTTCACCGACGTCACCGCGGACCGCGCCCACGTCTCGTCGTACTTCACCGTGCTCACCCGCATCGGACTTGACCACTTCGGTCGCTACCGCGACGTTCTGGTTCCCGATGACAACGGCCGGTGGCTGATCAAGCACCGGACCGTGTCGACCGATTGGATAGCCCCGGATTCACAGCTGGCCCACGGCTGAACAGCCGCGCTGCCGCCGCCGCGGCAAGGAACCCGCTGAGCGCCGCCCATCCGTCGATACCGGACAGGCCGTTCTTGGCCATCAGAACCAGCGCCACACCCGCGAGGCAGATCAGCGCACCGGCCGTGGTGGACCAGGCTCCCGCGCCGGATACCGGCCCGTCCCACCACGGTAGCCGCCGGTGCTCGAGCGGCGAAAGCAGCCGGAACATCACCGCCATGACGGCGGCGAATACGACCGCCCGCAGCGCCAGCAAGGCCCAGAATCCCGGCGCACGCACGTCGTAGGCGTCCAGACCGACGGCATTGAGACCGAATGCGGCAAGGGCGATCGCCGGAATGTGCCAGAGGTACAACGTCATCGCTCCCCCGTTGCCCACCGCCACCACACGCCAGACTCGCGGACGTCGGGCCCAGCGCCGGATGGGGCCAGCAGCGGCCACGAACGCGCACGACATCCACGCGCAGTGCAGCGCCAGCAACAGCGTGGGCGGCGAGACGTTCGACATCCGTTCCGCCCCGGTGACCACGAGCGATATCTCGTAAATTCCGCCCAGCGCGAGCGCCACCTGCGCGGCGAACGCCGCCGCCGCGGCAATCAGCGCGGCGCGCCCACTGACCAGTCGGCGGGCATAGGCAACGCCGATCGCCACCGGGATCAACCACACGATCACGAAGTTCGCCACACCCGATTCGGGCGTCCCCGCCGCAAAACGTATCCCGTCGACGGCGGCGGCGGCGGCGAGCAGACCCCCGACCGTCAGGGCGACCGCACGCCCGCTGCGCAGCCGGGCCATCGCGGGCACAAAGGCCAGCGCCAACAGGTAGACGCCGAGAAACCACAGCAGCGCCACACATTCGCGACCGAGACCGTCCGCGGATTCCGCGCCCAACGTCGCGCGTACCACCAGCAGAGCCGCCGTCCACGCAGCGAGATACCAGAACACCGGCCGGCACAGCCGCTGCGCCCTGACGAACAGCCAGGAACCCCAGCCGTTGCCTGGATGCCAGCCGTACGCACCGGCGGCGCCGCCGGCGAGGAAGAACAGCGGCATCACCTGCACCACCCAGGTCACCGGCGCGAGGACGGGAATTTCACCCAGGAGATTGCCGATCCGCACGCCGCTCGCGTCGATCGTGGCGAGCAGCAGCGCGCAGTGGCCGAACATCACCACGATCAGCGCAGCCAGTCGCGCGACGTCGACGGCACGGTCGCGGCGGCGGTCGCGGGCAAGCACCGACGGGTCGTGCATGAAAGTAGCGAGAGGCATTCGTCCAGCATGCCCACCCGGGTGAATTGGCGGATGAGTAGTACTACCGTCCTCGCTCACCGCCCGAAGCCCGCATCGCGCAACGCCTGCGCCATCGAATTTCCGCCCGGACGGGGTTCTCGGCGGCCGGCATTACCGGCACGTTGCGGATTGCCCTGCCCGGCATCGGCTTTGGGCTGACGACCGGCTCGGGCCACCGGCGGGCGATCCGATCTCTTGTCGCGCTGGGGCTGGTCATCAAGGCGCAGGCTCAGCGCGATGCGCTGGCGCTCGACGTCGACCTCCATGACCTTGACGTGCACCACCTGACCGGAACTGACGATCTCGTGCGGATCCGATACATACCGCTCAGCCATTGCGGAGATGTGCACCAAGCCGTCCTGGTGCACTCCGACGTCGACGAAGGCCCCGAATGCGGCCACGTTGGTGACCACACCTTCCAGGACCATGCCCGGTTTGAGGTCCGCGACCTTTTCCACTCCGGCTGCGAACGTCGCGGAGGTGAAGGCCGGCCGCGGGTCGCGCCCCGGCTTTTCCAGTTCGGCGAGAATGTCGGTCACGGTGGGAATGCCGAACCTGTCGTCAGCGAAGTCGGCGGGGCGCAGCTTCCGTAACGCACGTTCGTCACCGATGATCTCGGCGAGCGTGACACCCGCACGGTGCAGGATTCGCCGCACCACCGGATATGCTTCCGGGTGGACGCCGGACGCATCGAGCGGGTTGTCACCGTCACGGATGCGCAGGAAACCAGCGCATTGTTCGAAGGCTTTAGGGCCCAGCCGCGGAACATCCAGCAGGGCACGGCGGTTGTGGAATGGACCGGCATTGTCCCGGTGGGCGACGATGGCTTCAGCCAGCGATTCGGTGATACCCGAAACGCGAGCCAGCAACGGGACCGACGCGGTGTTCAGGTCGACTCCCACCGCATTCACCGCGTCCTCGACCACCGCATCCAAACTCCGGGCGAGGATCCCGGGTGTCACGTCATGCTGGTATTGGCCCACTCCGATGGATTTCGGGTCGATCTTGACCAGTTCGGCGAGCGGGTCCTGCAGGCGGCGGGCTATCGACACCGCGCCGCGCAGAGTCACGTCCAGATCGGGCAACTCGTGCGCGGCATACGCCGAAGCGGAGTACACCGACGCGCCGGCTTCACTCACCATCGCTTTCGCCGGGACGCGGACCAAGGGACCGCCGGCCGCCCGGATGTCGGCGATCAATTCGGTTGCCAGGGCGTCGGTCTCACGCGAGGCCGTGCCATTGCCCACCGCTATCAACTCGACTCCGTGGCGGGCGACCAGCGCGGCCAGGGTCGCCTTGGCGACGTCCCACTGACGCTGCGGTTGGTGTGGATAGATGGCGCAGGTGTCGAGCACCTTGCCGGTGCCGTCGACGACAGCGACCTTCACACCCGTGCGGAAACCAGGATCCAGGCCCAGCGTGGTGCGGGTCCCGGCCGGAGCCGCGAGCAGCAGGTCCTTGAGGTTACGGGCGAACACCGCCACCGCTTCCCCTTCCGCTCGCTGCCGCAATCGCATGCGGGCATCGACCGCCGCGGAGAACATCAGCCGGGCCCGCCAAGCCAGACTCACAGTGGTGGCCAGCCACGCCTGGGACGGTCGCCCTGCGGCCTTGACCGACAGGTCGATGCGGAGGGTGCCGGCGATCATCGCTTCGTAGACCTCGTCCGGACCAGCGTCGAAGTTCACCGCCAGCGCCTTCTCCTTCTCCCCCCGCAGCACGGCGAGCACCCGGTGCGACGGCATGCTATCCAGCGGCTCGGTGAAATCGAAGTAGTCGCGAAACTTCTGTGCTGCAGCACTTTTGGCGGTTTGTTCGGAATGCGGTGCGGTCCGCAGCGCAGCTCTGCCCCAGAAGGTCGCACGAATCCCACCGACAAGTTCCGCGTCCTCGGCCGCCCGTTCGATGAGGATGTGCCGCGCGCCCTCCAATGCGGCCGCGGCATCAGGAACGTCGTCACCGACGAACTCCGTCGCTTCGGTCTCGGGGACCAGCGTCGGGTCGGCAACCAGGCGCTCCGCCAGCGGCTCGAGACCGGCTTCGCGCGCAACCTGCGCCTTGGTGCGTCGCTTGGGTTTATAGGGCAGGTAGATGTCTTCCACCCGCGCTTTGGTGTCCGCGGCCAGCAGAGCCGCCGTCAACGCGTCGGTCAGCTTGCCCTGTTCTGCGATGGACGCCACTACGGTGTTGCGCCGTTCGTCGAGCTCACGCAGGTACCTCAATCGCTCCCCGAGGCTGCGCAGCTGACCATCGTCGAGGCTGCCGGTGACCTCTTTGCGGTAGCGGGCGATGAACGGCACGGTGGCGCCGTCGTCGAGCAGCTTGACCGCGGCTGTCACCTGCGGTAGCTCGATCGCCAGTTCCTCAGCGAGACGGGCGTTTACGGATTTCGTGGTGGCGGTCGGAGTCACCGGCAGGACCCTACCGAACGTCTCCGACAGCGCGAGTCAACCGGTTCCGGCGCGCCCCCGCACGGTCCGGTCCAGGATGCCCAGCGTCGCCCGCAGCGCGCCTTCGGAGATTACCGGGAAGATCCCGGCGTCGCGCCACTGCTGGTCGATGTCCGACCAGTCGTAAAACGACGTCACCACGGTGGCGGTCCCGTCGTCAGTGGGTTGCAGGCGATAACCGTAAACGTGGCCGATCTGCGGCCGGATCTGGCCGAGGATGGTCCAGGCGATCAACCTATCCTGCTCGAACTCGGTGATCTGCACGGTGACGTCGTACTTGCCCAACTGCGGGAAGTCGTTCAGTGACTCTCGGTCCATGTGAACCACGAAACTGTCACCGACCGCCGTCACCGGATCGCCTTCGGCATCCTGCAGCATCCCCGACGAATCGATCGCGACGTGCCCCCGCGGGTCACAGAGCAGCCCAAAGATCACGGCCGCGGGCGCCGCGATGGTGCGTTCGGTTTCAATGCGTTCTGACATCGGTTCCCAGTCTGGCAGGTCAGCCGATCAACTTCGTCAGCCAGTTCGGGTTCTGTAGGTCCACGCCGCTGCTGCCGTCCCACACGAAGGGCGTGCCGTTGGCGTTGAATCCGGCCAGCGACACGCTGGCATTGGAGGATTTCGTCTGGGCCGTACCGAGGTCGGCTCCCGACTTGATGCAGTTGGTCGCCGTGCTGTTGGCCCCGATGGTTTGCGCCAGATGCGCCAGCTCGGCGTCGGTTCGGTCGGAGGCGGCGCTCTCCTGCGGCTGGAAATCGCTGCCGAACAGCGCTGCATAGAAGCTCATGTAAACCCTCGGATCATTCTGTGCGGCAACACAGTACGACGCAGCGACGGCTCGGGTCGAGTAATTCTTGGTATGCGACTGTTCGTCGAGGAAGTTCAGCAGGTGGTACCGCACCGCAAGCTTCTTGTTGTTCACCGCGGTATCGATGTCGGTGGCGTAGGACCTGATGAACGCGCCGCACGGCGGGCAGATCGGCTCGTTGAAGACGTCGATGGTTGCGGTTGCCGCAGAGCTGCCGATGAACACACCGTCATTGAGAACGTTGAGTTTGACCGCGTCCGCGGCCGGCGTTGGCGTCGGGGCCTTCATCGGTCCCGTGGAACGCTTCGGCTGGGAGAAACCGATGATCAGGCCTCCTGCGACCGCTACGATCACGGCGATTGCAAACCCCGCCCACAACCAGGGCTTACGCAGCAGGCTCGTCGGACGCGGCGGCGGCTGACCCCACGGCTGCGCTCCGCCGGCGCCGGGGGTTGCGGTTCCCCAGCCGGGCGATCCGGCCCACTGCGGCGCCGCCGGTATGCCCTGGCCCCCTGCCGCCGGTTGGGTGCCCGGCAGGGCGGGTACCGGCCAGGACTGCATGCCGGGACCGGCTTGTGGCATCGCAGGCGGCGGCGTCGCCGCAAGAGTTCCCGGGGTCTGCCCAGCCGGCGGTGACGGCAGCTTTCCGACCTGACTGCGTTCGAGAATGTCGGCGGCGCGGTCCTGATCGGGCGTGGCCAGTGCGGCGTACGCTGCCGCGGACAAATCTCCGCAAGTGGGATAGCGGTCCGCCGGATCCTTGGCCATACCGCGGGCGATCACCTGATCGAATGCCGCCGGTATGCCCGGGCGCGCCATGCTGGGCCGCGGAACCGGCTTGTTGAGATGTGATCCCATCACGCTGAGCTGGTCACCCCGGTACGGCGGAGATCCGGCCAGGCATTCGTAGAGCACACAGGCCAGGGCATAGATGTCAGCGCGATAGGTCACCTCGGACTCGCCGAAGCGCTCGGGCGCCATGTAGTACAGCGTGCCCACCGTGCTGCCGATCTGGGTGAGCTTTTCATCCGACCCGGCGCTGGCGATGCCGAAATCGACGAGATACGCGAAGTCGTCGGCGCTGACCAGGATGTTCTCCGGCTTGACGTCACGATGTGTCACCCCTGCGGCGTGTGCCGCATCCAGTGCCGCACCGATCTGCCGGATGATGGCGACGGCGCGCGGCGGGGTGAGCGGCCCGTAGCGCTTCAAGATGCCGGCCAGGTCCTGGCCGTCGATCAGCCGCATGTCCACATACAGCTGCCCGTCGATCTCGCCGTAGTCGTGGATCGGCACGACGTGCGGTTCCTGTAACCGTCCGGCGGTGCGGGCCTCACGCTGCATGCGGATGCGGAAGACCGGGTCCTGCGACAGCGACGGTGACATCAGCTTCAGCGCGACGACCCGCTCCCGCACCGTGTCCTCGGCCTCGTAGACGTCGCCCATACCGCCGCGCCCCACCAGACGCCGCAATCGGTAAGGCCCGAATTGCGTGCCGACCCGCGAACTCTCGGACGTGTCACCCATCGCCGACTTTTCACCCGCCTTCCGCAGCTGCCGACCCGAAGCGCTCTTGCGCCCGCGGCCATGACCCGCGCCGGACACGAGTGCGCGGTGGCGTGCCAGGCATAAGGCTAATGGGTCGGACAACCGCGAGGCGGGATTACCGACGAGGCGGCCCCGGACGTAGGGACATGATGAAATTTAACTCAGGTCACCTAATCCGACGTCGGAGATGCGACCGGGTTGACGACGCTCACCGGTGACTCGTTCACCGGCACACCGGTCGACCCGATGATGCCGACCTGCGGGCGCAACCGACCCGGGTCGCCGGACGTGAGGGCCGGGAATCACCAGGTCCGCGGTTGCGGCCGGCCCCCACGCCCGACGACGGTCTCTCACAGGATGTAGAGCATCTCCTGATAGGTGGGCAGCGGCCACAGGTCATCGGCCACAACGCCTTCCAGCGCGTCGGCCGCCGACCGCACCGCCTCCATCGCGGGCAGCAGCTCCTTCTGGGCGTGGGTCGCCTCTTCGAGCGCCGAAGCCGACGAGTGATGCGACAACGCGGCTTTCAGTGTCGAAAGCGCTGCGGTGAGATCGGCCAGCGGAGCCGAGACCGCTTCCAGCGCAACGGTATTGGGTTCGATACCGGCGGCCTTCAAGGTCGCCACGTTCTGGGCGAGCTCGGTTTGGTAGCGGACGGCCGCCGGCAGAATAACTGTCGTACCCATTTCCAGCGCCAGCTTCGCTTCCACCGCGATCGTCAGGGCGTACTGCTCCAACCGCACCTCATAACGGCTGTGCAGCTCACGCTCGGTGAAGACGCCGTACTTCTCGAAGACCGCCACCGCTCCCGGCTTGATCAGCTCTGGGATGGCGTCCAACGTCGTCTTGAGGTTCGGCAATCCGCGCTCGGCCGCCTCGGTCTGCCAGTTCTCCGAATACCCGTCACCGTTGAACACCACGGCGCCGTGCTCGGTGATGACATCGGTGAGTAGTTTTTGCACCGCGGCATCGAAATCCTCCCCGTCCTCGACGGCCTGCTCGAGAATCGTGGCCATGTGGTCGAAGGAGTCGGCCATGATCGTGTTCAGGATGATCATCGGCACCGCGACCGTCTGTCCGGAGCCCGGTGCCCGGAACTCGAATCGGTTGCCGGTGAACGCGAACGGGCTGGTGCGGTTGCGGTCGCCGGCGTCGGTGGGCAGCGGCGGCAGGGTGTCGACACCGATGATCATGGTGCCCTTGCCTTTTGACGACGTCGCCGCACCCTTGGCGATCTGCTCGAACACATCGGCGAGTTGCTCGCCCAGGAAGATCGAGATGATCGCCGGCGGCGCCTCGTTGGCACCGAGCCGGTGATCGTTGGTGGCGGAGGCGACCGACACCCGCAGCAGACCGGCGAACTTGTGCACGGCTCGGATCACCGCCGCGCAGAACACCAGGAACTGCGCGTTCTCGTGCGGGGTGTCACCCGGCACTAATAGCGACCCCAGCTCGGAGTTGCCGACCGAGAAGTTGACGTGCTTGCCCGAACCGTTCACCCCGGCGAACGGCTTCTCGTGGAAGAGGCACTCCATGCCGTGCTTTTTGGCGATGGTCTTGAAAATCGTCATCAGCAGCTGCTGATGGTCGGAGGCGATGTTGGCCCGCTCGAACATGGGCGCCACCTCGAACTGGCCCGGGGCCACCTCGTTGTGCCGGGTCTTGGCCGGAATGCCGAGTTTGAACAGCTCCCGCTCGGTGTCCATCATGAAGCCCAGGACACGCTCGGGCACCGCGCCGAAGTAATGGTCGTCGAACTCCTGACCCTTGGGCGGCTTGTCGCCGAACACCGTACGCCCGGCGTTGATCAGGTCCGGCCGCGCGAGGAAGAAGTGCCGGTCGACCAGGAAGTACTCCTGTTCGGGGCCGCAGAACGACACGACCTTGTTGAGGTCCTGGTGGCCGAACAGTTTGAGGATGCGCTCGGCATGGATGCCCATGGCCTGCTGGCTACGAAGCAGCGGGGTCTTGTAGTCCAGCGCCTCCCCGGTCATCGAGACGAACACGGTGGGGATGCACAGCGTGTTGCCGTTCGGGTTCTCCAGGATGTACGCGGGGCTGGTCACGTCCCAGCCCGTGTAACCGCGGGCCTCAAAGGTGCTGCGCAATCCGCCGGACGGAAAGCTGGAGGCGTCGGGTTCGCCCTGGATCAGTGTCTTGCCCGCGAACTCGGCAAGCGTCGCCCCGTCGGACACCGGCTCCAGGAAGCTGTCGTGCTTCTCGGCGGTCAGGCCGGTCATCGGGTAGAAGACGTGGGCGTAGTGGGTGGCGCCCTTCTCCAGCGCCCAGTCCTTCATCGCCACCGCGACCGTATCGGCGACGGCGGGGTCCAGCGGGGCACCCTTCTCGATGGTTGCCACAATCGACTTGAAGACGGTCTTCGGCAGCCGCGCCTGCATCTCGGCCTTGGTGAAGACGTTCGAGCCGAAGATCTCCCCTGGCGCCTCACCCGGTACGAAGCTGATCGCCGGGGGTACGTATGCCTCGACATTGTTGATCGCCTGCAGACGGACCGCGTTTCCGCTCAATTGAGTTCCTATCGCTATCTTCGTTGAGGGGGGTCCGTGGCTCGTGGCCGGACGGACGCTAGACCGCCTCACCGTAGGAAGGTCCGATGCCAATCCTGTTACGCCGGCGTCAACGCTGGCGCAGCATTGGTTGCAAACGTGCGACGCAGGGAAACGGAGGGGCTCGACGTGCAGCAGCTGAGTTGGAGCGACGACATGATGCTGCGGGCTGAAGGCCGGCAACACCGCTCTTGAACCTGTGTCATGTCGTGGCCAGCTACAACGGAATTCTGTCGATCAGCGCAACCGCCGATCGTGACGCTCTGCCCGATCCGGCCCGTTATGCGCAGTGCATGCAGAACGCGTTCCAGGGCTTGCTCGCCGCGGCGGGCCGGATAGCGTGACTGGGTGACGACCGGGGAGCGGCCTCAAAGTCAGTTGCGGCGCCGACTCGGCACCGGCGACGCGGTGGTGATCGGCCTCAGCTCCATGATCGGCGCCGGTATCTTCGCGGCGCTGGCACCGGCGGCGCGAGCGGCCGGGGCTGGTCTGCTGATCGGATTGGCGGTCGCGGGAGTGCTCGCGTACTGCAACGCCACGTCCTCGGCACGGCTGGCTGCGCTCTATCCCGCGTCCGGAGGCACGTACGTCTACGGGCGACAGCGCCTGGGTGAGTTCTGGGGATTTCTCGCGGGCTGGGGATTCGTGATCGGGAAAACCGCCTCTTGCGCGGCGATGGCCCTCACCGTCGGGGCGTACGCGTGGCCTGCTCACGCGCACGCCGTCGCGGTGGCATCCGTGCTGAGTCTGACCGTTATCGACTACCTCGGCGTGCAAAAGTCAACGTGGCTGGCGCGCATCATCGTGACGACAGTGCTGCTGGTGCTCGCCGCAGTCATCGTGGCCACCTTTGGGTTCGGAGCCGGTGATGTGGTCGCGAATGTGACTGACTTACAGGGCATCTCGTGGGGTGGTGTATTGCAGGCGGCCGGCTTGCTGTTTTTCGCGTTCGCCGGCTATGCCCGCCTCGCGACGCTGGGCGAGGAAGTTCGCGACCCGGTCCGCACGATTCCGCGGGCGATTCCAATTGCACTGGCGATCACGCTGGCCGTCTACGCCGCCGTCGCGGTCGCCGTGTTGTCGGTGCTCGGGCCGCAGCGGCCCGCCTCGACTGGCAGGCCCCTGGTGGAGGCGGTACGCGTTGCGAACGCCGGCTGGTTGGTGCCGATCGTGGCGATCGGTGCCGCGCTGGCGGCGCTGGGTTCGCTGCTGTCACTGTTGCTGGGGGTCTCACGGACCACGCTGGCGATGGCGCGCGACCGCCATCTTCCGCGCCACCTCGACGCGGTGCATCCGAGGTTCTCCGTGCCGCATCGCGCCGAAGTTGCGGTCGGAGCGGTGGCCGCGGTACTGGCCGCCACCGTCGACCTGCGTGGTGCGATCGGGTTCTCGTCGTTCGCGGTTCTGGTGTACTACGCAATCGCCAATGCGTCCGCGTACAGTTTGCGCCCCGACGAAGGGGCGCCGCCCAAGATAATTCCTGTGCTGGGGGTGTTGGGCTGCGTCGTCGTGGCGTTCGCCCTGCCGGCGACGTCGGTGATCGCCGGCGCCGCGTGCGTGGCGATCGGTGCATCGGTTTTCTGGGTAGGGCGCCTGGTGCGCAGGGATTGGTGAGGCTTCGCTTGCTGGCGCGCAGGCCGTCGGTGCGGTTGGGTGTGCCTCGTGGTTGACGATCAATGGAGCCGGCACCGGCCTCATCCTTTCGAGCCCCACCGCGAGGGTGCGTCCGGCCGCTTGAACTGGCTGCGAGCGGCGGTACTGGGGGCTAACGACGGCGTGGTCTCGGTCGCCGGCGTCGTCGTAGGTGTTGCCGGTGCCACCGCGGCACGGGGACCCATCTTCACCGCCGGCCTGGCGGGTCTCGTTGCCGGCGCTGTCTCCATGGCACTGGGTGAATACGTCTCGGTGTCCAGTCAGCGCGACAGTGAACGGGCTCTGCTCCGCAAGGAGCGTCACGAATTGCGGGACACTCCAGAGACCGAACTGGCGGAGCTCACCGCCATCTATCAAGCCAAAGGTCTGACGCCGCTGACCGCCGCGCAGGTCGCGAAAGAACTGACCGCCCATGACGCGTTCGCCGCGCATGCTGAGGCCGAACTCAGGATCGACCCCGAGGAGCTGACCAACCCGTGGCATGCCGCCGCCGCCTCAGCCGCCTCCTTCATCGCCGGCGCGCTACTTCCGCTCGTGGCGATTCTGCTCCCGCCCGCTGAATGGCGAGTGCCGGTGACATTCGTCGCGGTACTGATCGCCCTGGGCCTGGCGGGTGCGCTCAGTGCCCGGATCGGAGGTAGCAGTGTGCGCCGCGCGGTGTTGCGCGTCACCATCGGCGGTGCGGCCGGACTTGCGTTCACCTACGGCGTAGGTCACCTGTTCGGCACGGCCGTCACCTGACACACACGGCTTTGGTCCCGGCCACAGAGGACCTTTGGCACGCGCGAACGTCCGGCTCGTTCAATAGTCTGATGCCATGACGTATCAAAGCCACGACCACGTCGGCGCCACCATTCTGTCCGTACCTGAATGCTGGCAGCTGTTGGCCGGCATGACGTTGGGCCGCCTGGTGACGGCCGTCGACGGACGCCCGGAGATCTTCCCGGTGAATTACGTGGTGCAGCGCAAGACCATCCTGTTCCGGACCGCCGAGGGCACCAAACTCGTCAGTACCGCGATCAACAACAACGTGGTATTCGAGGTGGACGACCACAACGTCGCCGAAGGCTGGAGCGTAATTGTCAGAGGCACCGCACGTTCGGTGCGCAGCGATGAAGATATCGCAGAGGCCGAGCGCGCCCAGCTGCTGCCGTGGACGGACTCAGAGAAATCACACTACGTGCGGGTGATCCCCGAGGCGGTCTCGGGACGGCGATTCCAGTTCAGTCCCAAAAGCCAACAGCGGATCGCGGCGTCGGCAGAAACCCGCTGATCCGGCGGTCGCTCAGTCGCCGGTGCGGGTGAAGTTCACCTGGACGTCGGTGCTCGGGCAGGCGCCGGTGAGTTCTTCGTGGCCATTTCCGCTCAACGCCGTGATCGGGTCTTGCAGCGGCTGCGGGAGGGCAAAAGGCACAACGATTCTCACGTGTGTCGCACCACCCTTGCCGCAGCTGCTGTCGAACTCCCGGTCGTAGTTCCAGGTTCCGTCGGCGTAGAGCAGCACCATCGCGGTGGCCGGGGCGGTGTGAAATAGGCTCGCGCACCGGGCGCCGGTACGAAGGCAGTTGGTGCGGACGGCATAATCGCGCTGGTCTTTGAAACCATTTGGCTGAATTGACAATTGGTGGTAGCGGCCATGCAGTGCCGCCGCCGGCGACGTCACCCGCGGGGGCAGCGCGCCCGGATCAGGCAGGCTGCGGATGTCGGCATCACCGGTGAACGGACCGGTGCTGGGTGCTGCGACAGGCGTGCTCTGCGCGGTGTCGCCCGAGGCCCTCGCGGCGACCGCAGATGAGTGGTAGCCAGCTTCTACCCCGCATAGACACCGCCGGCGACCAGCAGCGCAGTGCACAGCAAGGCGCCCAGCACGATGCGGCCGCGCACGCCTCGCGGGTTAGCGGAGACCGGGACGACCAGCAGCGTCCGGCTGACCGAGGTATGCGGGTATGGCACTGCCTCCCCGGAAATCTCGGCTGCGTATGCGAAGTCCAGGGTCGGGGGCCGGGCCAGCTGGTCGGCGAACTGAGAACAGGTGGCGAAGCGCCGGGCCGAGTCCTTTGCCATCGCCTTGGCGAACACCCACTCCAGCGCCGCCATTTGCGGGTAGGCGGACTCCAGCGAGGGCGGCGGGGCATTGACATGCTGGCTGATGACCACCGCCGAGTTGGAATCGTCGAATGGCGGTGCGCCGGTAGGTAGATGAAATGCGCTGCACACCAGCACATTTTGATCGGCGCGTCCGTCGACCTGCTCTCAGCGCAGTTGCTCGGGACCGGGGTTCCATCGGCATCGTTGCGCTGAAGTTCGCCCTCGAGTGTTGTCATGGCGCCGCCGAATTCCAGACGGCTGGGGACTCAGCGGTCCGTGTCCTGCGCCAGCCTGTCGCGCAGGCTTTTCGGTCGTATATCGGGCCAGTTCTGTTCGACGTATTCCAGGCACGCGGCGCGGTCCGCCAGGCCGTATACCACCCGCCACCCGGCGGGCACATCGGCGAATTCCGGCCAAAGGCTGTGCTGCTCCTCGTCGTTGACGAGTACGAAAAAGCGGCCACTGTCATCATCGAATGGGTTGGTACTCACTTGTACTCCTAACGCCTAGTAGAGATGGGTCTAGGGCAAGACCAGCGAGCGCAGAACCGTTGCGCAAGCCGCGGACAGCGTCGTCAACATAGCACCGGTGGCCTTCTTTTCCTGGCTTTCCGGCGGCTGCGGTGCCGGACCTGCGGGTTCGACGCCACGCGGGAACACGGGGAACGCGGAATGCCGCAAAGGGGGAACGCAGGCGGCAATGCGCGGGCAATCCTTTCCCATCAAACGGGCGTCCAGGGCCAGTGACTCAGACCCGGCGGAGTCGATGGGGATCAAGACCTGTCGCTTGTTTACCTGCTGGCAAACACCTCCGACTGTGCTTCGGCGGCTTGTTCGGGTGTGGACGACCCCATGCCGTTTTCCATGAAATCGCGCAGGACTTCGTTGCCCATGCCCGCGTCGAAGACCGCATCCGTCGCGCCAAAGACGCTCACCTGGGCCGCTTCCCGTCGCGCGACTCCGCCACCAACACCGCCCGGCTCAGCGCCGTGGCGATCGCCGCGGACCTGACCGCCTGGCTGCGGCTGCTCGCGTTGACCGGACCGCTGGCCAAAGCCGAACCTAAAGCCCTGCGTCACCGGCTACTGCACGTCCCAGCCCGACTGACCCGCAGCGCCCTACGCCGCCACCTGCCCATCCCAGCCACCTAGCCCTGGGTCGATGACCTCGTCGCCGTCTTCGCCCGCATCAGCGCTATCCCGCAACCGACCTGACACACTATCCGCTACAACCCGGTGAATGACCGGGGTCAGCTGTCCTTCGGCGCAGCGGACTGACCAGCACGGTGTGCATGCGCCGCCATCACACGGCACGCACGGAGGTAGCGTCAATCCGTGCATGTCGACGCGATGACGATTCCCCGGCCGCTTGCCCAGATCGGCGACATCGCCCGACGCACCCAGGCAGCCGGCTTCGCCGGCCTGTTGTTCACCGAAACCGGACGCACGGCCTATCTGAACGCCGCCGTGGCGTCCCAGGCCGC
The DNA here is from genome assembly GCF_054515735.1 of Mycobacterium sp. ML4. Lineage (NCBI taxonomy): Bacteria > Bacillati > Actinomycetota > Actinomycetes > Mycobacteriales > Mycobacteriaceae > Mycobacterium > Mycobacterium sp. ML4. The sequence goes on along the minus strand of NZ_JBTNSY010000016.1, from coordinate 38,251 downwards.
ACCGGGTCTGGAACTGTCGACCGGCGTCGCCGTGGCGTTTCCACGCAGCCCGTTCGTCACCGCGGCAACCGCGTGGGAATTGCAGGAGGCGACCAACGGCAACTTCCGCCTCGGTCTGGGGACCCAGGTGCGTACCCACGTGGTGCGGCGCTACGGGATGCCCTTCGAACGTCCGGGTCCGCGGCTGCGGGACTACGTGCGCGCCGTCAAGGCGTGCTTCAGTGCGTTCCGGACCGGAAAACTCGACTACCACGGCGAGTTCTACGACTTGGACTTCATCACCCCTCAGTGGAGCGCGGGACCCATCGACGCGCCCGATCCCAAAGTCGACGTCGCGGCCGTGAACCCCTGGATGTTGCGCATGGCGGGGGAAGTCGCGGACGGGGTGCACGTTCATCCGCTCGGCGAACCCGGGTACCTCACGCGGCACGTCGTGCCGCAGGTCTCGGCCGGCGCGTCGAAGGCGGGGCGCAGCGCGTCGGACGTCGCGGTGATCGTGCCGGTCATGACGATCGTCGGTGACACCGATGAAGAGCGCGACAACGAACGCGAACTCGTGCGAGCCGGTCTCAGCTTCTACGCCAGCACACCCAATTACGCATTCATCATGGACGAAGCCGGGTTTGAGGGCACCACGGCCCGCATCCGGGAGAAGCAGAAGGCCGGTGACGCCAAAGGAATGGCGGCCCAGATCACCGACGAGCACATCGCCGTGTTTGCCACCGAGTCGACGTGGGACGGCTTGGCGGACGCACTCGTCGAGAAGTACGAAAGAATCGCCACCCGCATCGTGCTCTACAACGCCCTCAGCGATCCGGTGCGGTTCGAACGCTATGGGGCTGTGGCGCAACGTATTTCGACCGGCCGCGGGTGACGCCGCCAGGTCACGGAAACAGGCGGATAGGCTGGGGACATAGACAGCCGTGATTTGCCGAGAGGTAGTGCTATGTCCGCACCGTCAGCCGAGGTCTTCGACCGCCTACGTCAGCTCGCCGCGATCAAGGACGTCGCCGAGCGTCCGACCAGGACCATCGTCGAGGTCTTCACCGGCGAACCGCTGGCGACGATCCCGGTGGGCACGGCCGACGATGTTGCTGCCGCGTTCGCCGAGGCCCGGGCGGCGCAGGTCGAGTGGGCGGGGCGCCCCGTCGCCGAACGCATCGACGTCATCCGCCGCTACCGCGACCTGGTGATCCAGAATCGCGAGTTTCTGATGGACCTGCTGCAGGCCGAAGCCGGCAAGGCCCGGTGGGCGGCGCAGGAGGAGATCGTCGACCTGATGGCGAACGCGAACTACTACGTGCGCGTGACCGCCCAGCTGCTCAAGCCGCAGAAAGTGCAGGCGCTGCTGCCCGCGATCGGCAAGACCACCGTGCATTACCAGCCCAAGGGCGTGGTCGGGGTGATCTCGCCGTGGAACTACCCGATGACCCTCACCGCATCGGATTCCGTGCCTGCGCTGCTGGCCGGCAATGCGGTGGTGCTCAAGCCGGACAGCCAAACACCGTACTGCGCGCTGGCCTGCGCCGAACTGCTGTATCAGGCGGGCCTGCCGCGCGCGCTGTATGCGATCGTGCCCGGCCCCGGCTCGGTGGTCGGAACGGCGATCATCGACAACTGTGACTACCTGATGTTCACCGGGTCGTCGGAAACCGGCCGGCATCTGGCCGAACAGGCCGGCCGCCGGCTGATCGGTTTCTCGGCCGAACTCGGTGGCAAGAACGCCATGATCGTCACTCGCGGAGCCAACCTGGACAAGGCAGCTAAGGCGGCGACCCGCGCATGCTTCTCCAACGCCGGCCAGCTATGCATCTCCATCGAACGCATCTACGTCGAAAAGGACATCGCCGACGAGTTCACCCGCAAGTTCGGCGAAGCAGTGCGCAATATGAAGCTCGGCACCTCCTACGACTTCTCCGTCGACATGGGGAGTCTGATCTCCGAGGGCCAGCTGACGACTGTGTCAGAGCACGTCAACGACGCAACGTCCAAAGGCGCCAAAGTGATTGCGGGCGGAAAGGCCAGGCCCGACATCGGCCCGCTGTTCTATGAGCCGACCGTGCTGACCGACGTCACTGCCGAGATGGAGTGCGCCGCCAACGAGACATTCGGGCCGTTGGTGTCGATCTACCCGGTGGCCGATGTCGATGAGGCCGTCGAGAAGGCCAACGACACCGAGTACGGCCTTAACGCGAGTGTCTGGGCCGCCACGCCCGCCGAGGGTCAGCAGATCGCCGCCCGGTTGCGCTCGGGGACAGTGAACGTCGACGAGGGTTACGCGTTCGCCTGGGGCAGCCTGAGTGCACCGATGGGCGGCATGGGCCAGTCCGGGGTAGGCCGCCGGCACGGGCCCGAAGGCCTGTTGAAGTACACCGAATCGCAGACGATCGCGACCGCGCGAGTGTTCAATCTCGATCCGCCGTTCGGCCTTCCGGCAACCTTGTGGCAGAAGTCGCTGTTGCCCATCGTGCGCACCGTGATGAAGCTGCCGGGCCGGAAATGACATGAACCGCCGATAACCCGGGCCAAGAGCGTCACATACGTCCCATCCGACACTAGAGTGCTGTAGGTGGGCACGAACGCCGAAGCGAGGGGCTGGGGCCGCTGGTTGGCAATCGCGGCGTCGCTGGTGCTCGCCGGTGGGATGATCTACGCCCAGGACACTAAACATCCCGCCCCGTGTTGCGCTGACAGCGCCTCGGTGGCGGCGCCTCCCACCAGCCTGACGGGCACGCCGTCGGTCGCCGCCCCGCAGACCGCCAGTGCGGCAGAGGCGGCAATGCTGGCCGGCGGCGCGCCTGCCATGGCCCAGGACTTCCAGATGGCGCTGCCCGCCGGGATCGCCCCGGAGCAGGGGCTGCAGGTGAAGACCATCTGGGCAGCCCGCGTCATCGAACTGCTGTTTCCTGAGATCAAGACCATCGGCGGGTTCCGCCAGGATGCCCTGAGATGGCATCCCAGCGGCCTGGCGATCGACGTGATGATCCCAAATCACGAAAGCCCTGAAGGCATCGCGCTGGGTAACCAGATCGCCGGTCTGGCTCTGGCCAATGCCAAGCGCTGGGGAATCGACCACGTGATCTGGCGGCAGAAAATCTACCTGGGACCCGCCTCGGGAAGCTGGACCGCCGACCTGGGCAACGAAACCGCCAACCATTACGACCACGTTCACATCGCCACCAACGGTGGCGGCTACCCCAACGGGCATGAAATCTACTACATCGGGTCCATGACGCCTGGTCCTTCGAACTGAAACCGGTTCCCGTGCAGCCTAGTTGACGCCGTTTACGCTGGCCGAGAAGGAACTGACTCGACAGGACCTCAACAGTCACCGCCGACCCAATAAGTCCTCTTCCAAGAACCGGCGGAATATGGGGGCAAGCTGCCTGGCGACCAATTCATGGCGGTCGCCGAGCCGGTCTCCGAGTTGAAAGACCTCATTGATGATGGCGCGCCGGGGAACCTCGGCCCGAACCTGATCGCCGAACTCCCGGTACACCGTCTCCCGGATCGACTGCTCGATGCCGTTGCGGCTGTCGAAGCCGGACAAAACGACGCCGCACCACTTCAGCGGATGAGTGCGCTGGATGCGCTCGACCCTGTTGCGGGCCTCTATCGCTTTACGCACCGCGTCGCCGGTTGGTGCGATCGGCGCATACGCCACGTCGGCCAGATGCATGGCGAGCGCTTCCAGCGAGCCCGTGCGGCCACCCGTGTCGATCAGAACGAGTTCATAACGGTCGAATACGCCGGCTGCCGTGAAGATGCCACGCAACAGGCCGGTGTCCGAAACTCCGATACCTGCCACCCGGCTCAACGACGCACCGGCTGGTAGGAGCTCAACGTTGGGCCACTTGGTGTCGATGATCTCCTCGTCGAGCCGCTTGGCAGCGGTGCCCGGATCACCCCAGAAGTTGATGCCGGCCTCCTCCAGGACAGAGCCGAGACCGGTCGAGTGCTGTGACACCCCGAAGTGATTGGACAGGTTGCGCTCGGGATCCGCGTCGACCAGCAAGGTCGAGATCGCCAGCCGTGAGGCCTCCCCCGCCAGCATCATCTGCCACAACGTCTTGGCTGTTCCGCCCTTTCCCGAGAGCACCACGGCTGACACGGCTGCCAACTGTTCGCCTCACCTTCTGGTGTCTCTCGCTAGCAACGTCTGCCAGTCATTCCGGCCGCCGCTGCCTGGGGGCCGAGAGGCATGCAAACGCGGTGACAGCCTCACCTCAAGGACCGTGGCCGGCGTTCAGCAAGCATAGCGACGTCCCGCCAACGTGCGACCTGCCGTCAGCGTGCTGACACTCTTCCCGATGCGGCACTGGCCGGCACGGCCGAACTGCACTTGACTGGACACGTGGCTGAACGACTGCGCGCTGAGCTGAGCCGAGCCGCCGAACACGGCGGACCACAGGCACGGGCGGCAGAAATCGCACTGCGAGAAGGGCCGGTCACGCATCGGCTGGAATCCGCGATCCTCGCTCTGGCCGCCTCCCGGGGGCCGCAGAGCAGCACTTGTCCCTCGGACGCGGCTCGGGCAGTCGGTGGCGAGAACTGGCGCGAGGTGATGGATGAGGCTCGCGAGATCGCCCGCACACTGGCCAGATCCGGCCGCGTCCAGATCACCCAGCGCGGCGAGGTCGTCGATCCCGACGGCGCCTGGCGCGGACCCGTCCGGATCAGAATTGCCGGGGGTTGAGGGGTCGCACGCCGTCCGAGGGTCGGACGTACGCTGGCGGACATGGCCATCGAATCGACAATGCTCGCCCTTGGCACCTCGGCACCGCAGTTCACCCTGCCCGACCCCGCCAGCGGCGCCACGGTGAGCCTCGACGACCTCAGCGGTCCAGCGCTTGTCGTCACATTCATCTGCAACCACTGCCCATATGTCCAGCACGTCGCGGCCAGTCTTGCCGAACTGGGCCGCGATCTCACCGACCAGGGCGTGCCGATGGTCGCCATTTCCAGTAACGACGTCGCCACCTACCCGCAGGACGGTCCGGAAGAGATGGTCGCCGAAGCCAAACGCCACGGCTGGACATTCCCGTATCTCTACGACCAGACCCAGGACGTCGCACGCGCGTTCTCCGCGGCCTGCACCCCCGACACCTTCGTGTTCGACGGCGATCGCCGCCTGGTTTATCGGGGACAGCTCGATGATTCCCGACCGAAGAACGGACTCCCGGTGACCGCTGCCGACGTGCGGGCGGCGGTCGCGGCGGTTCTGGCGGGCCGCCCGGTCGACCCGAACCAGCGCCCGTCGATCGGATGCGGCATCAAGTGGCGCTGAAAGCGCCCGCGGCCACTACGACGAATGCGCCACGATCACCGGTGTCCGCACCGCGTGCACCACACCGTTGCTGACCGAACCGAGCAGCATGCCACTCAAGCCGCCGCGGCCGTGACTGCCGACGACCACGAGCTGCGCGGATTTGGACTCTTCGATCAAGGCGCGACCGGGGTGATCGAGCACGATCACCCTGTTGACTTTGACGTCGGGATAGCGCTCCTGCCAGCCCGCCAGGTATTCCGCCAGATTCCGTTCGGCTTCAGATCGCCACTCCAGCCACGGGAGCTGATATACGGCCATGTCGCTCCACGCGTGCACGGCGGTAAGGTCGACGCCGCGCCGCGATGCTTCGTCGAACGCGATCGCCAGCGCGAGTTCGGACGTCGGCGAACAGTCGATGCCGACCAGCACCGGCGCGTTCCGGGAACGCGGCATCCACGACGCTTCGTCGCGGATGACGGCGACCGGGCATTTCGCGTTGTGCAACAGTCCCGAACTCACCGACCCCAGCAGCACGCGCTCGATCGCGCTGCGCCCGGTGGAACCGACGACCACCATCTCCGCGTCGGCCGACATCTCGGCCAGCGTCGGCACCGGGGCTGAGGCCTTGACTTCGCTGGTGATTTGAATGGTTCGATCGCCTGACAGCGCGTCCTCGGCGATTTTGACCGCATGCTCGAGCAGCTGGCGCCCGTCGTCCTTCTGCCACACGGCAACACCCGACGGCGTCGGCGGCTGCGGATACGTCGGCACGACCGGATTGAGCATGTGAACCAATGTCAGCGGGACATGTCGCATCGCCGCCTCGCGCGCTGCCCAGAAGATCGCGGCATTCGATGCGGCCGATCCGTCGACACCGACGACGATGCCGTACCGCGTCACGGTGCTAGACATTTTGTTCTCCTTCCGTACCTACCATGACGGTATTGCGCAGACGGTCCCCCGTCACGGGCCTTAAGTCCTCGGCCGCGCAGTCCTGAGACCTTCTGTTCGGCAAGCACATCTGGCGGGACCAATGTCGCGACACCCGGTGTCAAACGACTCTCCCGACGGGTCCGTGGGAGGTAATAGCGTTCGGCTATGGACCATTCAGATTCCCGGAAGCACATAGTGGTGGGAATCGACGGGTCGGATGCGGCGATCAACGCAGCTCGGTGGGCGGTCTCCGAAGCCGCTGACCGTCACGTCCCGTTGCGTCTGGTCTACGCCGTTACGCCACCTCGGGCAGATGAGCCGCCCGGCGACGCCGACCTCGACATGGAATACGGTGAGACTTCGCTGCGTGCGGCCTGTGCCGCAGTGCATGCGATGGGCCAACCGGTGAAGATCGAAACCGACCTGGTGCCCGGCTCGCCCGGTGGCGTACTGATCGACGAATCACGGGGTGCGGCAATGGTTTGCGTCGGATCGGTGGGCATCGGACGCCTTGCCCGCAAAGTCCTGGGCTCGACTGCCGAAGATGTTGCTCGGCGGGCGACATGCCCCGCGGCGATCATCCGTACCAATCGGGGCGCTGCGGCGCCCGACCCGGGGTCGATCGCTGTCGTGGTCGACGATTCCGCGGACAATGATCTCGTGCTCGAGCATGGGTTCCGCGAGGCGGAGCTGCGTGCCGCGTCGATTCTGGCGCTGGGTGTTTGGCGCTGGGGCTTCGGTGAGATTCCCTACGCTCAGCTGGAACACCGGCTGGGGCGGTGGGCCCAGTTACATCCCGCGGTGCACGTCCGTCCGGCTGCCGCCAGGGATGGCGCCGCCGAATTCCTCAGCGGCACACAGGAACTCGTACAACTCGCGGTGGTCGGTCATGCCGACACAGACGAAGTCGCCAGGATTGTCGGATCCATCGATCCCCACTTCGGGCACGCCGGACACTCGGTGCTCGTGGCGCGCTGACCGGACCGACTGATCACTGGTCAGGTAACGGCACCGCCCAGCACACCCGGGTACCGTCCTGCGGCGAACTCGTGATCTCACAGCTGCCACCGAGTTGCTGAGCGCGGTGCTCCAGGTTGGCCAGGCCACTGCGCCGGCGGTTGTCGGCCGGAACGCCGTGACCGTCGTCGGTGATGGTGAGCGTGAAAAGGTCGGCGGCGCTCGCCTCGACGGTCAGCCTCGAGGCTCCGGAATGGCGGATGACATTACTGATGGCCTCGGTGGCGACCGCTTCGGCGTGCTCGGCAAGCTCGCCGTCAACGGCACTCATAGGGCCTTCCATGTGGACGGTGGTGAAGATGTCCCGGTTCTCGGTGAGGTCGGCGACGATCTGCTGCAGGCGTTGCCGGAAACCGCCGTCGGCGCCCACCGGCAGCTTGAGCTGAAAGATCGTGCTGCGAATCTCCTCGATGATGGTTTGCAGGTCATCGAGCGTGCGGTTGAGCCGGCCGGCGACCTCCGGAGAGCGGGCACGAGCCAAAGTGCCCTGCAGATCCATCCCGGCGGCGAATAGGCGCTGGATTACGTGGTCATGCAGGTCGTGTGCGATCCGCTCCCGCTCGGCCAGGATGGTCAGCTGTCGGGCATTCTCCCGGGCGGATGCGAGCATCAGTGCTATCGCGGCATGCGTGGCGAACTGGCCGACCAAGTCGAGATCCCCGCTGTCGAACGGCTGGTGATAGGCATCGCGGGCAAGGGCGAGGACTCCCGCCGTCTGATCGTGGGCGCGCAACGGCATGACAATCGCACAGCGCTGCCCCACATCGGTGAACGCTGGGATCGGATAGCTCAGTGACTCGGTGATCAGTGGTTCGCCGGAACGGAAAACGGTGCCGGTGGTGGATCCATCCACCGGAACCCGCTGACCGATCACCTCGTCCGCGTGCTTTCCCACAGCGGCGGACACCACCAGGGTGTCGGCTTCGTCCAAGGGCAGATCCGAGTCGATCGGAACCAGCACGATCGCCTGTTCGGATTCGGTCAGCACGCAGGCGCGTTCGGCGATCAGGTGTAGTGGATTTCTCTGCGATTTGGCGCTGGCAAGCAGCGCCGTGGTGATCTCACGACTGGCCTCCATCCACTTCACCGATGTACGCTCGCGCTCGAACACCCGCGCGTTGTCGATGGCTACCGCCGCAGCGAAAGCCAGTGCGCGAGCAGCGAATTCATCGGATTCGGTAAACGCCCGATCTGGCTCCACATGAGTCAGGTACAGGCTGCCGAACACCGAGCCCCGGATCATGATCGGTACCCCGAGAAAAGCGCGCATCGGGGGGTGATGCTCGGGAAATCCGACGGCGGCCGGGTGGGTGGTCAGGTCTTCCAGACGAAGCGCCGGCGTTTCGACGAGAGAGACGCCGAGCACCCCTTTGCCCACCGGCAGATGCCCGATCCTGCCCGCCGTGTCGTCGTCGATTCCGGCGTGCACAAACCTGAGCAGGGTTCCCTCGGGATCACGGACCGCGAGTGCCCCATAGGGTGCCGATGTCAGTTCTCTGGCCGCCCGGATGATGCGTCCCAATGTGGCATCGAGGTCGAGGTCCGAACCGATTTCGACGATGACCCGAAGCAACTGCTCCATTTGATCGCGAGCGGCCAACAACTCGTCGAGCTGCTCGTGCATCCTCGTCACCAGTCCGGGTTGCCCGAGGCCAGCAAAGGCCGCACCGTGCTGTTGATTACCCACCCGAACTGTCCTCCACGTCCCCTCTTGGCTTCAGGTGCCAAGACGCGCCCCCGATGCCGCCGTTCAGCATAGTCATATCGAAAGCCGACAGCTACTACGCGTACAGTTGTGCCTTCGCGGTGACGCAGCTAGGTACGGCCCGGCAAAGCTATATCCGAAAATCCGCGTTGCCAGCCGGGAAACTTCCGCTACCGCGGCATCCGTCGCGAGTCGGCCTGGGTCCCCAGTTTCGAGGCGAAAACGGCTGCTTGCGTCCGTCGCTCCATGCCGAGTTTGGCCAGCAAGCGGGATACGTAGTTCTTCACCGTTTTTTCGGCGAGGAACATTCGGTCGGCGATCTGCCGGTTGGTCAGACCCTCGCCGAGTAGTCCGAGCAAGGTTCGCTCCTGGTCGGTGAGCGCGGCCAGGGGATCCTTCTTCTCCCCTCCGCCGCGGAGCCTGGCCATCAAGGCGGCCGCCGCCCGATTGTCGAGCAGCGATCTGCCCGCGCCGACCTCCTTGATGGCATGGGCCAGCTCCAAGCCCTTGATGTCCTTGACGACGTAGCCGCTCGCACCGGCGAGGATCGCTTCGAGCATCGCCTCATCGGAGGTGAACGAGGTCAGCATCAGGCATCGGAGCTCCGGCACGGCAGACAGTAGATCGCGGCACAATTCGATGCCGTTGCCATCGGGAAGCCGCACGTCAAGGACGGCGACGTCGGGCTGCGAGGCCGGAATCCTCGCCATCGCTTCGGATACCGAACCTGCTTCGCCGATGACTTCGAGCTCGGGATCGCCGGCGAGCAGCTCGACCAGACCGCGTCGGACGACTTCGTGGTCATCGACCAAGAAAACCTTGACCATCGCGATTCCTCCCAGGCCGACCACATGAGATCAGCTACCCCATCGTGGCTTACGCAAGGCCAGTTTAAATCCAACGCATTACCTGCGGGTTTCCGGGCGCGCTCGGTGCGCGTTCGGCATCGGGCAGGATCTCCGGTTCCAATGGTCGGCGGGTCTAATTGGCGCCATTGCGCCGACCCGGGGATTTACCCAAACGCAGGCCGGCCGCCCTACCGATTTCCACCATCACCCGGTCCAGAACCAGGTCGTAAGCATCGCCGTCTTCAATGAGGTGATCCAGGCCGCGACGGTGCAGAAACCCTTCGAGCCGCCGGTCCAGGGTCCAATCGATGTACGCACTGTCGGCGTACGACGATTTCAAGAATTGCCGCGCAAGCTCGTCCGCGTCGGACTCTGCCCACAGCGACGCGTCCCCAATTCTGGCAGCCATTTGTACTCCCCTTAAAGGCCCCGACAACCCTCGATAGCGACCGACGAGCCCCATCGTCTCGGAATCCTCAGCGTTCGCATAGGGTCTGAAGTCCCCTCATGGCGACAGGTCTGGGTTCGCCGATTCCGGCACCCGGGCCCCGCACACGGACTCCAGGCCGCCGTCCGCAGCCGCCGTTCACAGATTCGGGCGGTCGACGATCAGTAGCGAGCAGTCTGCTTTGTGCAACACCGCATTACCGGTCGGACCCAGAAGTTGTTGCACCACATCGTGATTGCGATGACCGACAATCACCATCCGCACCTTCCGCCCGTGTCCGGCGAGGTAGTCGAGCAGACTGCCCTTCGATTCCATCGCCGAGACGTCGACGTCCGGGTAGTGCCGCCGCCAGCGCTCCAAGCGCCGGTCCGCGCCGGCGAGCGTGCCGGTGCCGGCGAAGTCGGATGGGTGGTCGCAGCCGACCCGGTGCCGATAGCTGACGGCGCGAAGCGGCAAGTCGCGGAGCCGGGCTTCCTCGATCGCGGTCTTCATCACGACGTCGGAATCGGCGGACGCCTGCGAGTCGACGGCGATCCAGTCCCCGTCACGTTGTGCCTGATCGCCGTGGCGGCGGATCACCGCCACGGGACAGTGCGCCGAGAGCGCTACCGCCGTCGCCGTCGAGCCCGCTCGCTCAGGGCGGAAATGGCGTAGCCCCACCGCGCCGAGGCACACCATGGCGGCCGATGCCGAGGCTCGCGTCAATGCGAGGGTCGGCAGCTCCTGGGCGATCTCAACTTCGATGCGGACCTGTCTCTTGGCCGCCTCAGCGGTCATGGAGGCGTAGCGAACCGCGTTTTCTGCGATGGCCAGTTTTCGTGCCGCCCTGTCGGGCGGCATTTGCGTGACGTCATCCGGTTCTATGGCGTACAGCAAGCGCAACGGAATGTCGCGCACGACCGCTTCATCGACCGCCCACAGCGCGGCATCTATCGCCGCCCGCGAACCGTCGATCCCGACGACGACGGAGGGATGTCCGGCTGGTGCATACATGCCGTCACCCGCGGACCACTAGCACCGAGCAGTGCGGATGCGCGAACAGCGCGTGTCCCGAAGGACCGACGAGTTCGGCGAGCTGGTCGGCTTCATCGCCGCCGATCACGGCAAGCTGCACCCGCTCGTCGTTGGTGCTCAGAAACTTCGCGATCGCGGACTTCGTCGTGATCGGATAGACGCGCACCTCGGGATGGCTCTGCCGCCAGTCGTGCACTCGGTGTTCGAAGTCGCCGTCGGCGTGCTCAGCAAGGTCTTCGGGACGGCCGCCCAGCGCGAGCAGAGGTGCGTTGCGCAGCTTGGCCTCCCATGCCGCGGATTCGACGACCGCCTCATTGCCGGGGGCCATCCGGACGACGATCCAATTGAAGATTGGTTGCTCCACGCCGGTCCGCACGACCGCGACCGGACAATACGCCGTTTCGGCAAGATCGGCCGCCGTCGACCCCAACAGTGCCCGGGCGTAGCGCCCGATGCCCACCGAGCCCACGCAGACCAACTCGGCATCGCGCGACGCCTCCACCAGAACCGTTGCGGCCGGCCCGCGTTGAATGTCCGTCGTGATCTCAACGGGCTTGCCGCCGGCTTCGATCGCCAGCTGTGCTTGCTTCAACGACGTCTCGGCGTGCGCGAGGTCGCGGGCGTAATCGTCCGCGCCGGCGTGCGTCTGCTTGATCACCGCGACGAGCTGCACGCGCACCCCACGGGCGACCGCCTCGTCGACGCTCCACAGTGCGGCCGCGATCGCTGCCTGCGAACCGTCAATGCCCACGATGACAGGCTTCATGTCACACCTCCTGGACTCGAGTGCTGGGGGAATGGGTCCCGGGTCCGGCCAGCCGGTAGACATCGATCAAGCGTGCGATGTCGCTCGACGTGACGATGCCGACGACCTTGTCGGTCTCCATCACCAGCGCGCGGCTGCGGGGACCGACCGGCGTCATCCGCTGCAGCAACGTATTGAGCGGCTCACCAGCCGCGGCAGTCGGTACCGCCTGCAGGGGCAACGCGACCTCACGCACCAACGTCGTCGCACGCCGGTCGGGAGCGACATCGCGCAACTGGCGCAGGGTAACCAGACCGACGGTCGATCCATGGTGATCGGCGACCGGATACGCGGAGTGGCGATCCCCGAGCACGTAACGCTGAATGAGATCCTCGACGGAGATCCAGTCCGGCGCGGTGTGCGGTTCCGGGGTCATGGCGTCGGCCACCGTCAAGCCGCCGAACATCTGTTGGGTCGTCGCCTGTACTTCCTCCTCGCGTGCGGCGGCGAGGATGAACCACCCGATGAACGCCAGCCACACCCCGCTGATGAGGCCACCCAACACGAACTCGGCTAACCCTAGACCGATCAGCACGATCGCGACGATCCTTCCGGCGTGCGCTGCGCCTACAGCCGCACGCACTCTGTCGCCGTGGCGCTGCCACAGCAAGGCGCGCACCAGGCGGCCGCCGTCTAGCGGGGCACCCGGCAACAGGTTGAACAACCCGAGCAGCATATTGATGGCGGCAAGCCACCACACGACGCTGACCGCAATCACCGCGATGTGCGCCCATTCCAGCGCCACCGCCAGTGCTGCAAACGCCACCGACAGGGCCAGGCTGGTGGCCGGACCGGCCAGCGCGATCCGGAAAGCCGCTCTGGGACTCGACGCCTCGCCTTTGAGCGTCGTAACGCCGCCGAACAGCCATAGCGTCACGCTCTCGGTCCTCACCCCGACACGCCGCGCAACGACCGCATGCGCGAGTTCATGCGCGAGCAGCGACCCCGACAACACCAGCGCCCCGCATGCTCCGGCAACCCAGTACGCGAACCGCGGATAACCCGAGATATCGCTCGGCAACGTGGTGGCGAGGCTCCAGGTGAACAACCACAGGATCACGATGACGCTCCAATGGACGTTCACCTTGAATCCTGCGATACGTCCCAGCGGGATGGTGTCACGCACCGTTGAACCTCCAATGACGAGCGCGAAAACGGCAGCGGTTCAAAAGCCCGTTTCCGAGGGCGAACGGCACTCCCTGGCCGGTGCTGCGGGAGCACGTTCGGCGCGGCGCTTGATTCCGAGCAGCCAGGCCCTGGCGCCCAGGGCGATCAGTGGCCTGGCCAGTTCTACGGCGAACACTTCGCCGGGGTGGCGCAGCGCGATCCTGGCCCGGGCCAGTAGCCGGACGCGGTCCTCCCAGTGTGGCTGCAGGTGGAACGACAACACCGCATCCAGGTCCGGGTGAGTGTGCCTGACCCGAAACACGATGTATTCCCCGGGCTGGACCTCTTCGACTGTCAGCGTCACACCGTCGGGCAGCCCCATCCACCCCGCGCGGGCGAGGCGCAGCTCGTCACCGGGCGCCAGCTGCCGTCCCGGCGCCTCAGGGGCCGGGGTGGAGCTGACCGGATTGCGCTGCAGTTGTGGCCATACCGCAGCCGCGGTCGCATCGATGTAGACCGCCTCGGTCACCTGGATCACCGGATCGCCCACCAAGGCATCGCCGGGCAACCGCATCTGGGCTTCCGCTTTGGTGGAGCCCCAATTGCGGTAATACCGACGCGCACAATAGAGCGCGGCGAGCACGGCGGTCGCCTCGGTGATCCGCCTGATCTTGGTCATGAAGTCAGTCTGCGCCGGTTACCGGGTCTCGGCGAGGGTCATTGGTCCTCGCCGGTGACGCCGAAATGCTCCGCGTCGGCGGGTGGCTGGCGCCAGCGGGTGCCGGCAGTCCGGTGACACCGTTGGGGACCAACGGCACTATCGACGGGACCACCCACCGCGGATAGTGATGCCCGGTGAGCGGACTCGGAGGTGCGCGGAAATGGACCGTCTATCGACCGTGGAAGCAAGCTTCCTCGAAGCAGAGGATGCCGACCGGCGCGTCAGTATGGCAATCGGGGCCGTTGCCGTCATCGACGGACCCAGCCCGGGCCGCGACGAACTCCTCGCGGCACTTTCGGAGCGACTGGCTGTTCTGCCACGGCTGAGCCAGTTGGTACAGCAGCATCCGTTGCAGGTCGCCGCTCCGGAACTGGTCAACGACAACAACTTCGACATCACCCACCACGTGCGCTGGGCCGCCGTGCCCCAGTCCGCGGACGACGCCGCGCTGTTCGGGACGGTTGCCGATCTCATGGAGCGCAGGCTTGATCGCGACCACCCGTTGTGGGAGTGCTGGGTGATCGAAGGTCTGGCGGAACGGCGGTGGGCGGCACTGCTGAAGATTCACCACTGCCTGGCCGACGAGCGCGCCGCGATCCGGATACTGACGGCTATCGCCGATTCGCCCGGCGGCGCGCACGCGACCGGCGAGCTGAACATCGCGCGTGACATGCCATCGGTCAACACGGAAGCGCTGCAGTTCAACCCGTTGGCTCTGGCCAGAGCGTCCTGGCAAGCGTCGAGGATGGGCAGTGAACTGGCCGGAAAAACAATAAGGCGCGCAACCGAATTCGTGGCCGGTGTGCTACGACCCTCGCTGAGTCCGCAACGGCCCGGCCCGGTGGCCGACCGGCGCGGCTACAGCGCGGTCCGGGTGCCGCTCAAGGATGTCCAGACGGTCTGCGATGTCTTCGGCGTGACGCTCGACGACGTGGCGCTGGCCGCCATCACCGACAGCTTCCGAGCTGTGCTGTTGCATCGCGGCGGGCAGCGCCGCCGCAACTCACTGCGCGCTCTGGTTCCGGTGTCCCTGCGTTCACCGGAGCCTTTGGACCGCATGGATATTCGTGCCTCAGCGACGCTCCCCTACCTCCCGCTCGAACAGCGAGACCCGGTAAAACGTCTGCGCCTTGTGCACAGTCGGCAGAATCGGCTCCTCGGTGACGGCGACCGCAAGCCCACCGCGCTGGCAACTCGACTGCCATTCATGGTGAGCGCGTGGGGCACTCGGTTCGCAATGCAACTCCCACAGCGCGACGTCGTTACGCTCACCGCGCACGTGCCGGGTCCCCGCCAGCGGTTGCAGGTGCTGGGACGGCCGGTGGAGATGCTGTTGCCGATACCACCCACGGCCACGCACTTGGGTACGGTCGTGGGCACGCTGAGCTATGTGGATCAAATGGTGCTCGGCATCACCGACGGTCACCGGGGGACCCCCGACGCCGAGGACATCGCGCGCGGCATCGAACTCGGGGTCGCACGCCTGCTCACCCGCGCCCTGGCGCGCCGGCGCGCGCGCGGCAAGGGTGTTCGACGGCCGGCCTCGACGGGCAGCCGCCACGCAGGCGGGCGGCCGTGACATTTTTCAAGGTGGTCGCGCTCGATCTGGACGGCACCCTGACTTCGGCGGGACACCTGGTGCCCGAAGCGTTGACAGCGATCGAGGAGGCACGACGCAACGGGCTGGCCGTGCTACTCGTCTCCGGGCGCATCTTCGCCGAACTCCGAGGCGAGTTCCCGCAGATTGCAGATTATGTCGACGCGATGGTGCTGGAAAACGGCGCGGTCACCGTCCTCGACGGACACACCCACGCCCTGGCTTCGCCGGTGGACGGCGGTCTCGCGCAGGCACTCAGCGACCGGGGCGTCCCCTGCCGCCGTGGCGAGGTGATACTCGCGATCGACGGCGAGCACACGTCGGTCGTCGTCGACCTGATCGGCGAGTCGGGGCTGGACTACCAGATCATCCGCAACCGCTCGGCGCTCATGGTGCTGCCGGCGGGTATCACCAAGGGCACCGGGCTGGCCGCCATGCTCGCAGCGATGAACCTCTCGCCGCACAACGCCGTTGCGGTGGGAGACGCCGAAAACGATCTGGCACTCTTCGGTGTCGCGGAGATCGGCGTCGCGGTCAGTAACGCAGTGGCCTCGGTACGGCGCCGCGCCGACGTGGTTCTGGACAAGTCGAACGGGTCGGGCGTTGCCGAACTGCTGGGCGGCCCGTATGTGGCTGGTGCGCAACGGTGGTGCCCCCCGAGGCGCTGGGTCGACATCGGCACCTTCGATGACGCAACACCGACGCGGATTCCGGGCAGCCAGGGACGTGTGGTCATCACCGGACCCGCGGCATCGGGAAAGAGCCACCTGGTCGGATTGTTGGCCGAGCGCTGGATTCTGACCGACTACTGTGTGCTGCTCCTCGACCCCGAAGGTGATCACGTACATCTGCAGCAATTCAGTCAGGTACAGCTGGTGGATGCCGGCCAGCATCTGCCCGAGCCGGCCGACCTGGTCAACACCTTGCGCCCACAATCGAGCATCGTTGTCGACATGTCCGGACTCGCCGAGGCGACCAAGGGTGACTACATGCACCGGCTGCGGCTGACGGCTGAGGCGCATCGCGAACAACACGGGTTCCCGCACTGGGTGATCTACGACGAAGCCCATCTGCTGGGCGCGGAGGAACAGGCGCACTGGACTAGGCGCGGCGGCTACGTATTGTCGTCGTTCACCCCAGCGGCGCTGCCCGCCAAGGAAATCGACAACAGCGATGTCGTGCTGACGCTGATGCCGCCGCAGAGCCCGGCCGACGTCGACTCCGGTCGGCGAGCCACCATCCAATTCGGCTCGGGCCCGGCGCGTCTGTTCACAATCGCCGATCGCTTGACCACCCATGTGCGACACGGCCACAAGTACGCCGATGTGCGCCTACCCCGGGAGCGGCAGTTCTACTTCAACAATATTGCGGGAACGCAGGTCGCGCCGGCCGCAACGCTGCACGACTTCTGCACTGCGGTAGCGCATCTCGACCAGCGCGCGCTTCAGTACCATCTGGAGCGGGGTGACTTCTCCCGCTGGCTCGGTGGCACGATCACCGATAAGGATCTCGCCGCGCGGGTGGCGGCATGGGAAGACGAATTGGAGGCACACCGCGCCGCCGATCTGGAACGGATCCGCTCCAAGCTCGTCCAGGCCGTCGAGGAGCGGTATCTGCCGGCAACCGACTTTCGCTCACCTCGAAGCGGGCGCAGGTAAGAGTGTTTAGCTTGGGCACGCACCGACGGCCGTTGTCGTCCACATAGTCCCGACCGGCGTGCGGTGGCGCGGTCAGGATCAACAGCACGCGGACATGCATCGGGCTGCAGAGCAGTTCCGCGGTCATCATCGCGGTGTCCAGCAGGCTGAGCAGCTTCATCGAGACCCGCTATTCAGGCGGGACGGGCACGCAGTGTCGGGCGTCCTTCCAGCAGACCGGACTGTTGCAGCGCCTCCCACACGAACCGCTGCACCGGTTGGGAGCGAAAGAATCCGGTGTGACCGCCCGGGTACCAGACGATTTCGGGTTTACCCCAGTGCTTCCAGAGCCGATTCACCTGCTCTCGCGGATGGACCAGGCGGTCAGCGACGCCGGCATAGATGAAGCGCCCGTGCATCGGCACCCGGGGGGTCAACGACAAGGGTGAGATCATCCGGCCGATGGGTTCGGCGAGGCTCATCGTATGACGACGGGGGTCGTCGTGGCTCAGGCCCGAGTGCCGGCCCAGCACCTCGACCAGGTCGGCCACCGGGACTCCGAGAATCGCGCACGTGAGTCCGTCTTCGAGGCTTGCGACCAGCGACGCGATGTAGCCGCCTAGGGAAAGACTGTTCAATCCGATCCGGGACTCGGGCTCCTGAGATCGGATCCAGGACAGCAGGCGACGGATGTCCCAGACCGCCTGTGCGGTCGCATGCACATCGTCCAGGACGTCCTCACCCGGGAAGACGGCGCCCTTCGGCAGTCCGCGGGCCCGAGGCCCGTGCATGGGTAGCACGGGCATCACGACATTCAGACCCAACTCGTCGTGCAGCTTCCAGGATCGAAACAAGGCCAGATCCAAACCAGCGCGGCCCATTTCAGTGCCGTGTACACACACCAGCCAGGGCCGTGGCTCCGGGTGACGCAACAGCAGCGCGTACTCCCGATTGTTGGCGGCGTAACTCTGCCATCGTCGTGCACCGGGTTCACCCGGATGCGGCGTGTACCCGCTGGCAAAGTACAAGCGGTGATAGGAACGCCTGCGCCCCTTCACCTTTCGGACGGCGACGCCGGATAGCGCCGGCGGCCTCGCGAAAAACCCCTCGGGCTTGTCCAGCCATCCCCGGTCTCCGTAGTACTCGAGTCCAGCCTGCACCTCACGGGTGATGCGCTCGAAAACCTCCGGCCGGCTGACCGGACGCCGCGCCTTCAAGCCCATCAAGACGACCTCGTCGCGGAAAGCCTGCGCAGCCAACGCTATGGTCGGTCGGGCGACCGGAAGTTCATCCGGCGCCGGCCCGAGATAGTCGCGCCATGACTGCGCCAGGTATTGCCCGGTATGCATGAAGGGCATGGCCGCCCCGGCCAGCCCGTTGACCGCGGGTGCGCTCCAGTCGAAAGCTGCCGACCGCTGCCGGTCGCTGCTGCGGGGCATCGTCATGGCGGCACGCTAACACCCGCCAAACCCGGTGCGTAGGGACCTATGGCCCGCCCGCGGCAGCCAAAGTCCCTGAATCCCGACCGCAGATATCCGTGCTGAAATGGGGTCAGTTGCCCGGGTCGTAGAGGACTTAAGGCACTCGTGTCGAGGTTGACCGCACCGTACCGTCGAATGACGCTATTCGGCTCGGAAAGCACGGATCACCACCATGAACGCACCACTCGCCTCATTGGAGAGGCCTGACCTGAGCAAGATCGACAATCGTGCACCCTCGGTGGCGCACCTGTTCCGGGACCGCGTCGCCGCGTCGCCGCAGGCGGAAGCTTTCCGCTACCCGCGCGGTGAAGGCTGGGAGAGCGTGACCTGGCAGCAAGTTGGCGAGCGCGTCGAGAGCATCGCAGCCGGGCTGATCTCGCTGGGGATCGGCCAGGAAGATCGCGTGGCACTGGCCTCGGCGACTCGCTACGAGTGGGTGCTCGTCGATTTCGCGGTGATGTGCGCGGGGGCGGCGACCACCACCGTGTACCCGACGACGAACGCAGGCGACGTCGCCTACATCGTCGCGAACTCGGGAAGCCGGATTGTGGTTGCCGAAAATCAGGACCAGGTCGACAAGCTGCTGCAGCATCGCACTTCGCTGCCGGCGGTCAGCCGGGTCGTGATCATCGACGGCGAGGGTGACGGAGACTGGATCATCACTCTCGGCGAACTCGAGCAGCGGGGCAAGCAGCAGCTCGCCGACTACCCCGATGCCGTCAACGAGCGGATCGCGGCCGTCGGCCCGGACCGGTTGGCCAGCCTCATCTATACCTCTGGCACCACCGGACGGCCGAAGGGCGTCAGGCTCACCCACGAAGCCTGGACGTATACCGCCGCTGCCATCGATGCACTGAATGTGCTTGGTCCCGATGACCTCAACTTCCTGTGGCTGCCATTGGCGCACTCGTTCGGCAAGGTGATGCTGGCCCTGCCGCTGCAGATCGGCTTCCCCACCGCCATCGATGGCCGAGTCGAGCGGATCGTCGACAACCTCGCCGCGGTGCGGCCCACCGTGATGGGTGCGGCGCCACGAATTTTCGAAAAGGCGCACGCCCGGATCGTGGGGATGGTCGCCGAGCGGGGTGGGCTCACGAAGAAGATCTTCGACTGGGCAATCTCCGTCGGGCTCAAGGTGTCGCAGGCCCGGCAGGCCGGGCAGAAACCCCCATGGACAGCGTCGCTGGCATACCGGCTCGCCGACCGGCTGGTGTTCTCCACGATCCGGGAGCGGTTCGGCGGCCGGGTCCGCTTCTTCGTCTCGGCTGCGGCCAAACTCGATCCCAACGTCGCACAGTGGTTCGACGCGGTCGGCATCGTGGTGCTCGAGGGCTACGGGCTCACCGAGACGGCGGCTGCGTCGTTCATCAACCGCCCCAACGCTTATCGATTCGGGACAGTCGGCTGGCCGTTCCCGGCCACCGAGGTGAAGATCGCCGCGGACGGCGAAATACTGCTGCGCGGACCCGGCGTGATGACCTCTTACCACGACCTGCCGGACGCGACCGCCGAGGCACTCGACGACGACGGCTGGTTCCGCACCGGTGACATTGGCGAGATCGACGCCGACGGCTACCTGCGGATCACTGATCGCAAAAAGGACATGTTCAAGACCTCGCAGGGCAAGTATGTTGCTCCGTCGGCGATTGAAGTGAGGTTCAAGGGTCTGTGCCCCTACGCCGGTGAGTTTATCGTGATCGGGGAAGCCAAGCCCTACTGCGTGGCGCTGGTCACTCTCGACGGTGAGGCGATCACCGACTGGGCGGCCAAGCACGGCTTGTCCGGCAAATCTTTTGCCGAGATAGCCCACGACGAGCAGACTCGCGAGCTGATAGCGGGGTACATCGATGCCCTGAACGCGGAGTTGAATCGCTGGGAGCAGATCAAGAAGTTCGCCATCCTCGATCGCGAGCTCTCGATTGAGGCCGGCGACCTGACGCCGAGCATGAAACTGCGCCGCAAGGTGGTCATCGACAAGTCCGCCGACCGCCTCTCCCAGTTGTACGAGCCGGTCTCGGCATCGACATCGCAGACGGCAGGGACTTAAGACCCTCAGCGGAGGGCTTACGACTCTGCCACCGCCCGTTCGCCTTTCATAACGTGGGCGGCGAACCCAAGCGCGGCCGTCATAGTGGAAGGGGATCTTATGCGATCAGAACACCTCAAGTGGCTGGCGAAGACAACAGGCCCATATGCGTCGGTGTACTTCGACGACTCGCACGACGCCGCTGATTCGGCCAACCAACTCGACGCAAAGTGGCGGGACATCCGTGCCGCTCTCGAGCACCAGGGTGCAGGCGCGGATCTTCTTGAGACCCTCCGCAAGGCGGTGTTCAATCATCAGCCGGCAGTGGGACGTCGCGGCCGCGCGTTGATCGCCACCCGCGACGAGGTCCTGGTCAACGAGCAGCTGATCAACCCGCCACCGGCCCCGGTCGTTCGGCTGTCGGAGTACCCGTATGTGCTGCCACTGCTCGACCAGGAAATGCAGCGCCCGACCTTCGTGTTCGCAGCGGTCGATCACACCGGGGCCGATGTGACCGTGTATCAGGGACCCAGGACCAGCTCAACCACGGTCGAGGGTGGCGGATACCCGGTGCACAAGCCTGCCACCGCAGGCTGGAACGGCTACGGAGACAAGCAGCACACCACCGAGGAAGCCATCCGGATGAACTGCCGCGCCATCGCTGACCACCTGACTCACCTGGTGGATCAGGCGGACCCGGCGGTGGTTTTCCTGAGCGGCGAGGTCCGTTCCCGTGCGGATGTGCTTGCCGAACTACCGAAGCGGGTGGCACAGCGAGTATCACAGTTGCACGCCGGAGGACACCGAGATGATGTCAACTACGCGGAGATCTACCGGCTGACCGCCCCGGAGTTCGCTCGTCGCCACGAGGCGGAGCTGACCGACATAACCGGGCGATTGCAGGCCGAAATCGGTCGTGGCTCAGGGTTGGCGGCCGAAGGCGTTGCCGCGGTGTGTGCGGCGCTGCGTGACGGCGACGTTGAGACCCTGATCATCGGTGAGATGGGTGACGCGACGGTGGTTACCGGGGCGGCGCTGACCGCGGTGGCGCCCAGCGCTGACGTTCTGTCCGATTTCGGCGAACCGGTGGCGCGGGTGGCCAGGGCCGATGAGGCATTGCCGTACACCGCGATCGCGGTAGGCGCGAACCTAATTCGGGCCGACGCCCGAGTCACGCTTACCGAGGGTGTCGCGGCAGTGCTGCGTTACGCTGCCGCCGACCGGCTCGCAGTCGCTAGCCCGGAATGATTGAGGGATTTCGTCGCCGGCTTAAGTGACTTGTGACCATACCGCTGAGCCGGCCCGCAATCGACACTCAAGGTGTGACGCAGTTCAAAGATCCTCCGGTGCGCGACGAGGAAATCCTGGTGCCCGTCGGACAAGTTTCGGTGGCAGGCCATTTGACGATCCCCCAGCACCCGACGGGTGTCGTCGTGTTCGCACACGGCAGCGGAAGCAGCAGGCACAGCCCGCGAAATCAATACGTGGCCCGGGTTCTCAACGATGCGGGTTTAGGCACTGTGCTCTTCGACCTCCTTACGCCGCAAGAAGAACGTGACCGCGCCAACGTCTTCGACATCGCGTTGCTCGCTTCCCGCCTGGTCGACATCACCGTCTGGCTGGCCGGGCAACCCGAGACCGCCCCACTTCCCGTCGGCTATTTCGGCGCCAGCACCGGCGCGGGCGCGGCATTGGCCGCCGCCGCGCACCCGGGTGTGAAGGTCGCGGCTGTCGTGTCCCGCGGCGGCCGCCCCGACCTTGCGGGCGAGTCGTTACGCGATGTGCAGGCGCCGACGTTGTTGATCGTCGGTGGCCGCGACGAGGCGGTTCTCAGCCTCAACCGGCAGGCCCGAGCGGCGATCCCCGCCGAATGCAAGATCGCGATCGTCCCCGGTGCCACGCATCTGTTCGAGGAGCCCGGTGCACTAGAGCAAGTCGCAATGCTTGCCCGTGGCTGGTTCACCAGCCGCCTCAATCCGTCGAATACCCCGCTAGGCAACTGATTTCGTTCACTGCCAGGGCGACCACCCGCGGCACCGCCAGCTCGACGCGCGGCGTCAGGCCGACCCCGTGGCCGGTATCGGCGACGTCGACGGTGAAGATTCGCAGCGCCCGGGGATTGCGTTCCAGCGCTTGACCGAGCGCATGAGTGCGGCACATATCGATGCGGTGCGAGCTCAATCTCTCCTCGCCGGCTACCACATCCTCGAGGCCGCAGCAGCGAACGCGTCCCGCGGTGGAGTCGGTCCCGACCGCGGCATCGACGACGATGGCCAACCGCGCCCCGGACCACACATCGAGCAGCGCCAGCGGATCCGCGATGTCCACCGCCACATCCACGCCGGGAAGACTCAATTCGTCGACCGCCCGGGCAGCGACGATACCCACCGCGTCGTCTCGCCGGTAGCGATTCCCGAGGCCGATAACCACGACCCGGTCGATCACGTCTGCCGAACCGTCAGCGTGAGGAAGTGGGTGGAACACGAGATGCAGGGGTCGTAGTTGCGAATCACCTTTTCGCACAACGTCGTCAGCGCCGTGTCATCGAGGTCCAGATTGGCTGAGATCACCCGGGCGAGGTCGGCTTCAATGGCCGCCTGATTCTGCGAGGTGGGCGGGATGATCGTCGCTGCAGATACCCGGCCGTCGTCGCTGATCTCGTAGCGGTGATAGAGCAGGCCGCGCGGGGCTTCGCTGACCCCGTGCCCGACGCCGGCGCGGGCCGGGACCTCGACGAACGGGCGTGCCGGACGCTGGTACTCGTCGATGAGCCGTAACGCCTCGTCGACGGCGTAGACCACCTCGACGGCGCGGACGACGATGCTGCGGAACGGGTTTCGGCACTGCGCCGACAGGCCCGCAAGCTGAGCGGCCTGTGCTGCGACCGGTGACAGTGCGGCCGAGTTCAGCGAATACCGGGCCAGCGGACCGGTCAGATGTCGACGACCGTCCAGCGTCGCGTGCAACGCCGTGGAGTGCGGCACCTGCGACTCGACGACGTGTTGCATGAAATCGGCGACCGGAAAAGCCTGACCGGCACTGCGGGCGATGGTGCCGTTTTCGATCGCATACCGGCCGGGGGCGGTCAGGGCCAACAGCTCGTGGTCGAGTTCGAGGTCGGGGAACTCCAACCCGGACGCCCACTGGACGGTCGCCAGCGCATCGTCGAGCGCCCTGCGCAGTACCTCGGTGATGGGTCCGAGCTCTGAACGCGTTGGGACAGAGTAGAACCCACCCAGCTTCAGGTTCACCGGATGTATTGCCCGCCCTCCGACGAACTCCATCAGCCGGTTACCCGCCTTCTTCAGCCTGAGACCGCGTTCGACGGTTTGGCGGTGGTCGCGTGCCATCGAGACGATGTCGGGGTAGCCGAGAAAGTCCGGTGCATGCAGCAGGTAGATGTGCAGCACATGACTGTGGATCCACTCGCCGCAGTACAGCAGCCGTCGCAACGCAACGAGCTCGTCGTCGACCTGCACGCCGCAGGCATTTTCGATCGCGTTGCAGGCGCTGAGCTGATAGGCCACCGGGCAGATGCCGCAGATCCGCGCCGTCAGATCAGGTGGCTCGTAGTGAGCCCTCCCCCGCAGGAACGCCTCGAAGAATCTTGGCGGCTCGTAGATGTTGAGCTCCACGCTGTCCAACGCACCGCCCTTGAGCGTAACGTTCAGTGCTCCTTCGCCTTCCACACGGGTCAGCGTTCCCACCCGCAGGCTGCGGTCGGAGGCGGTCACTGCTCGCTCCGCTGTACGGCGAATCGCGCGACGTTGAACGTCGAGAACACCTGGTCCACACCGGTCTCCGACAGCCCGTCGCGGCGCAGCAGCGGAATCAGTGTCGCGGTCTGAGGTGCGGCCGACGGACCGAAACAGCCGTAGCACCCACGATGGTGGCGAGGACACAACGCACCGCAGCCCGCGTGCGTGACCGGGCCCAGGCAGGGAACGCCGTCGGCGACGACGAGGCAGGTCACGCCCCGCACCTTGCACTCGGTACACACCGTCTTGTCCGGCAACCGCGGCTTGCGTCCGATCAGCAGCGCCGCCAGGGTATCGAGCAACTGGCCGCGGTCGATGGGGCAGCCCTGCAGCTGAAAATCGACCTTGACGTGGGCGGCTGCCGGCGTCGAAGTTGCCAGCGTGTCAAGGTACTCCGGTTTGGCGTAGACGACCGACGCGAATTCCGCCACATCGGCGAAGTTGCGCAGCGCCTGCACCCCCCCGGATGTGGCGCACGCGCCGATGGTGACCAATATCCGGGACTGCTCGCGGATCTGGCGAATGCGTTGTTCGTCGTGGCGGGTGGTGATCGAGCCCTCGACCAGCGAGACGTCGTAGGGTCCGGCCGTTGTCGCGCTCGATGCCTCCGCGAAATTGGCGAACTCGACGCGGTCCGCGAGCGTCAGCAGTTCGTCCTCGCAGTCCAGCAGGGTCAGCTGGCAGCCATCGCAGGAAGCGAACTTCCACACCGCCAATTTCGTTGGGCTCACCTACAGCTCCTTCACGTGCATCAGCGGCCCGGCCACATCGTAGCCGACGACGGGCCCGTCGCGACACAACAGCAACGGTCCGAGCTGGCAGTGACCGCACCAGCCGAGCCCACACTGCATATTGCGTTCCAGAGACACCCGAATATTATGTGCCGCAACACCTTTCGCGATCAACTCCGCGGCGCCGAACCGCATCATCGGCTCGGGCCCACAGAGAAAAGCACTGGTTCGGTCGGCATCCAGGGTCAACCCGCGCAGCGGTTCGGTGACGAGTCCGACCTCCCCCTCCCAACCTTGCGCCGGTGCGTCGACGATCAGGTGCAGCTCGATCCGCGGATCATCGGTCCACGTTTTCAGCTGGTCCGCGAAGACGAAATCGGCACGGGAGCGGGCGCCGACGACCAACATCACCTTGCCGTACCGATCGCGGCGCGCCAGCGCGCCCAGGATCGCCGGACGCAGCGGACACAGTCCCACCCCGCCGGCGACCATCACCAGATCGCGACCCTCGGCCTCGGCCAATCCCCAACTGGTCCCGAAGGGTCCCCGCACTCCGACGACGCTGCCGGGTTGGGCGTCGTGCAGGGCTCGGCTGACCGCGCCGACGGCACGCACGGTGTGCGTGATGGATCCGTCCTCGACGGTCGGGTCGCCGCTGATCGAGATCGCCGCTTCACCGACGCCGAACGCGTAGAGCATCATGAACTCGCCCGGTTCGGGCGACCGCACCGCCCGGTCGACGGGCTCCAGGCACAACGTGGCCGAATCCGGGCTCTCCACAACGCGACTGCGGACGCGGTAGGGCAAGGGGTCCATCGCCGAGGCGGGCGGGGTGGTCGTCCACTCACTCATTGCCGGCCATCTTGTTCATCTCCGCGGTGATGTCGATTCCGGTGGGACACCAGGCAATGCAGCGCCCGCAGCCGACGCAGCCCGACATGTCGAACTGGTCGTGCCAGGTGCCCAGCTTGTGGGTCAGCCAGTGCCGGTAGCGGGACGCGCCGGATTGACGGACGCTGCCACCCCCATGAATGAAAGTGAAATCGAACTCGAAACATGACGCCCACTGCCGCCAGCGTTCGGCGTGGTCGCCGGTCAGGTCGCTGACGTCTTCGGTGCTGGTGCAAAAGCAGGTGGGACACACCATCGTGCAGTTACCGCACGTGAGGCAGCGGCCGGCCACCTCCTCCCACTGCGGCGACTCGCGCGCGTCGAGCAGTAGGTTACGCAGGTCGCCTTCGGGCATCTGACGGCCCATGCTATGTGCAGCGTTCGCGACATCTGCCCGCGCGCAATCGCGTTCGTCCCGGGTCGCCGGTCGGTGCGGCACCCCCGCCAGCACCTCGGCGCCGTCCGCAGTGCCTACCTCGACGACATAACTGGGCTCGCCGCCGGCGTTCAGACGCTCGGTCAGCACCAGGTCGTAGCCCGGCCCCGCCGCCGGCCCGGTCCCCATCGACGCACAGAAGCACACTCCCCCGGGTTCGGTGCAATTCACCGCGATCACAAAGGTTTGTCGTCGACGAGTCACAAACGAGTTGTCCGGATAGGCGCCACGGCCCAATACCCGGTCGAGGGTGGCGATGGCGGCCAGGTCGCAGCCACGGACCCCGAGAAACGCATACCGGGGAGTCTCCTCGGGTTCGCTGACCACGCTGCCGTCGCGAGCGCCGGCCCATATCCGCTGGCGAGGCGGATGCAAAAACTGTTTCCATGATTGCGGTCCGGCCGAATGACCGAATGCCGCGTCGTCGTCGCGTTGGCGCAGCCGGTAATGTCCGGGACTCACGTCGACACCCCAGCCGCGCGGCAGGTCATCCACCGACTGCACTTCGGCCAACACGATTGCGTTGTCGCGCAGTGTCGGACCGACGACGCGATATCCGTGCCCGGCGAGCACGTCGATGAGGCGTTGCAGTCCGGCCCGGTCCAGCAAGCCGACTTCGCCGTCTCCCCCGCATCCGGTCATTTCCCCATCATCCGTCTACTTCGGCGTTGCATGTCAACCACCGGCGGCCGCAGAAGACCGACACCTACCGAACCCCGCCGACGTCGGCATCCGCGGGCCACTCCACGAAGTCGTCCAGCGCTCGCCGGGGCGTGGCCGGCAGTGGGTCGGCGTTGATTGGTGCCCAGCCCACCCGAAGCAGCATCTGGGGATAGTTGCTGTGGCCGAAGACGCCGGACCGTACGGCTGCGCGCGTCTGGGCCACTTCCAGAGGTTCGGTGACCGGGCAACTCGCCAGTCCCATCGCCGTCGCCGTGAGCAGCACGACGCTGGTGGCTTCGCCGGCGCGCAACTGGGCCAGCCGGTCATCATTGCGGGTGCCGAGGGCCAGGACGACGGCGTTGTCGTCTTCGGGCGAGACGTCGGGTGGCATCGCCAGTGCGGCCCCCGCGAATCGTCGGCTGGGTATCGTCGCGGCGGGATCCGGTGCCGGCGCATTGCGGGCCGGGACTCCGGCCGCCGCTGCATGCCGACCGCTCCAGGCGGTGAGTTCGGCAAGGTACTCGGGATCGGCCGCGTGCTCTGACACCGACTGCGCCACAACGGCATTCAACATATCCATCGACTCGACGCGATGCAGGGCAACGCCGATCCGGGCCGCGCGCGCTGCCATCAACGCGACATCGCCTACCTGGACCGGCCAGAAGCTGTAGTGCCGCCGGTCTGTTCGCCGCCGCGGCATGGCGGCGGCGAGCATGATGTCAAGTTGAGTCGGCAGATGCGGGGTCAGCTCCAGCGCGGCCAGGTGAGTGGGGTCGGCCGGGTTGGGCAGCCGAGCGACCTTGGCCTGCCAGCCAATCGCGGCCAGCGCGATCACGCAATGATTCAACGCCGCCCCGCAACTCAGGATGAGGTCCCGGCCGTCGGGATCGGTGTGGGGCAATTGCCGACCGACATCAGAGTAGAGATGAAGACTGGACATGCCGACGCGCCAACGCCACGGTTGGGTGTTGTGCACCGATGGCGCGCGGGACGCCAGCGTGAGAACTGTCCGGATGGTGCCCTCGTCCGGGAACTGTGCGCTCATCTCCCTTGCGTTCCTTTCCTAGTCCTTGATTCACAATCGCGCGGCTGCGGCGACGATACGAGGGCACGGCGTCCTTAGTCGACGGGACTTTGTGCCATTACCTGGGTCGGCCGCGTTGCTTTATCGGCTCAGGCGGCGGCGAGCCGGACGTCGACGCAGAGGTGCTCGCCGACGGCGTGGACGGCCGCCCAGTCGCCCGCTTGCGCGGCCCGCGCCAGGTCGTCCACCAACGGGCTCTCGGCGCCCAGCTCGGCCAGCCATGCTGACACTGTCGGTGCGATCCGGTGACCCGGCACGTCGACAACACGTCCGTCGTGCAGCAGGTCGGTGACGTGGTACAGGAAGGACGGCGTGGCAGGCCGGCTCGACCGACCGGAGGTCGCTCCCCCAGCTAACGCCCAGAACTTGGTCATCGTGGCCTCCTCGATCAGCCTTGCTCAAGTCGACCAGGAAGGCGCAACCGCCACATAGGGCACAACGGAACCCTCCGGCAGTGCTTCGGTCACCAGGTTCGCTCGCCTAAGTCCCAAACCCGGGGGCACTTGGTCATCTCCGAACCGCAGACCCGACTGCCCCTGGGAGCTACCCGGAATTGTCTGAGTCACCAGGTGGTTGCGCGTCTGCCGCAGCAAGCCTGCGCGCCGCCAGCCGAGCCGCAATCGAGGTGCCGGCGATGGTGACCAGGGCGCCGAGAATCAGCGCCGCGGACTCTCCTGGCGCAAGAAGGTTCTTCTCGGCACCGATGGTGGCTGCGGCGACGGGCACGCCGAGTTGTGCCGCCGAAAGCACGGCAAGGGTGAGGGACTGGCCCAGTGCTCTCGCAGCGAGATGCGCCAGCACCGCGCCCACTCCGAGCCCGATGCCGACCGCCATGAATTTCGGATGCGCGACGAGATCACGCACCTGCAAGGAGGCACCCAGCCATACGAAGAACAGCGGGCTGAAGAATCCCTCGGTGATCCCGAACAGCTGTCGCGCCAACCGGCGCGGTTCACCGACGGCGGCGACCGCCAGCCCCAACGCGAAGCCGGCCAGCATGATCGAAACCCGAGTGGCCGCCGCCACTGCCGCGAGGGCGAACAGCAGCAGCAGGCTGGTCCGCAATTCCAGTGCCAGCCGGTCCTTCTTGGAGTGGAGGTGCACGCGTCGCAGCAACCCTCTGCGGTCGAATCCGCGCAAAACGACGAAGATCACCACCGCGCAACCGGCGATCGCGAGGGCGCTCAGGGCCGCCACCGGCGCGCGACTTGGTTCAATTGCCAACGGCAACAGAAGGATACACGCACAATCGGCAACCGCGATCTGCGCTGTCACGGCCAGCACCGCCGGCCCTTGCAAGCGAAGGGACTCGATCACCGGCAATGTCAGTGCCGCGGAGGAGGACGCCATCAGCACGGCGTACAGCGCCGCATGACCGTTGTGAAAGTCGGACGCCAGGACCAGACCAAGGACCGCGGCAACGACGCTGACCAGACCTGCGCGCGCCCCGGCCATCGGCAGGGTCGAGCGCAGTTGGACACCGCGAACCGGAATCTGAGTTCCGACCACGAACATCACCAGCGCGAAGCCCGTGTTGGCCAGAAATTGCAGGGTGACGTTGTCGACCTCGATGACTCCGAAACCCGAGTCGCCCACGACAAGGCCCGCGAGCAACTCGCCGATGACCACCGGGATTCTCAGCCGCGGCACGGCGGCCAGCAATGGACCGGTGAAACCGATGGCGGTCACCAGCGCCAGCGTTGCAAAGCCAAACCCGTGCACGTCACCTGCTCTCAGCACTGCCCCCGGTGGAGCACGTTGTCATTTTGGCTCGCGGTCTGAGCCGCAGTCGGCCTGCAGCGAAATCGAGAGCCAATATTGTGACGATCGGTGTAATGTACTGCCCTGACTTGGCGGCCAAGTTGTCAATGGTGGCCAGGCTCGTACGGAGGTGGGTATGAACGCCGAGTTGTCAGACCCGGCGCCATCCGCCTTATCTGACTGCAACTCCGGTGTGTCCAACCACGTCGACGGTATGGAGCGCCTGTTGCGGGCCGTTCAAGACCTCTCGTTGGCCCGCAGCCTGCCGGATATCCAGCGAATCGTCCGGTCCTCGGCCCGTGAGCTCACGGGCTGTGACGGCGCCACATTCGTACTGCGGGAAAACGATAAGTGCTATTACGCCGATGAGGAGGCGATTGCCCCGCTGTGGAAAGGCAACCGATTTCCCATCGACGCGTGTATCAGCGGTTGGGCAATGCTGAACCGGCAGGCTGCCGTCATTCCCGATATCTACGCCGATCCGCGGATCCCGCACGGTATCTACCGACCCACCTTCGTCAAGAGCCTGGTAATGGTGCCTATCCGCAGGATCGACCCCATCGGCGCGATCGGCAATTACTGGGCTCATCGACACCAACCGTCCGAGCAGGAAGTCCGGCTGCTGCAGGCCCTGGCCGACTCGACCTCGATCGCCATGGAGAATGTGCACGTCTCCGCCCAACTGGAACAACGGGTACGCGACCGAACCGCTGAGTTGGAGAAGGCGAACGAGGAGATCCGCCGGCTTTCGGTGACCGACGAACTGACCGGGCTGAACAATCGCCGAGGCTTTTATCTGCTTGCCGCGCAGGCGCTGCGGGCAGCGCGCCGCCACCGCCGCAACTGCGTGCTCGCCTTTCTCGATCTCGATGGGCTCAAGCGAGTCAACGACGAACAAGGCCACGACATCGGCGACATGCTCATCGCGGATGTGGCCCGGGTGCTGCGCGCCACCCTGCGCGAGTCGGACATCATGGCCCGAATCGGCGGCGACGAGTTCCTGGTATTGACCATCGAAAACCAGGGCGACCCGGTACGACTCAAAGAGCGGCTCGTCGAGGCATTCCGCGGTTTCAACGAGACAAGCAATCGTCCGTACCGTCTGTCGGCAAGTATCGGGCTGGTGCAGGCCCCAGCGGCCGATACCGCCTCGGTGGACGAACTGCTCGCACGTGCCGACGAATTGATGTACGCCGAAAAGAAGGCCGGCATAAGTGCGCGGCTTGCCGAATTGATCGATCCGGACGCGACGTCTCTGTTGACGCCGGAGCTCACCGGGCCGGGCACCTAGCCACGCAATTCCCCGCAATTCCGGCTAAACGCGAATTGGCGGACGAACACTCAGTACGATCGTCCGATGACGAGATTATTGTTCGCGGCGTTCCTGGCGGTTGGATCCGTTGCCCTCGCGCCGACGCCGCCCGCGCACGCAGACGTGTGCGGCGACGTCGGGGGCCGGCACGTTTCCGTCGGTGGATGCACTGATCCGGCCGCTACGGTGGCGACGGCCGGGGACGTGGAGGCCGCCAGCCAGGCCGCCAACGGCCAGCCACCGTGCTACACCGCGGAGGGCGTGCCGTATTACACGCCCAACGGGGACCCCTGCTAGCGCCGGCAGCTACGCCAACGCCGCAAAGCTGTTCGTCGGGCGGATCCCTGATTTCTCGGGAGGTAGCTTCTGCCGGCCTCGGTCCGTTCTCGCCGGATAACTCAGCCTCGCGTCGTCGATCTGAGCGGTGGCAGCAATAAGGTTTGACGTTAGGTTAGTGGCGTACCCATTTTCCGCCGTTGTTAAAGCGACCACCGAGTAGTTCGCAGCGCACCATAAATGGGCGGACCCCGCACCTTGCAGGTTCAGCTCCGAACAGCGTATGCTCTGCGCATAAATCCAAACGCGGTGGCCGATGTAGACATTAGCGGGCCTTGTCGTAAATTGTGCTTACTCGATTTATCACGTTCGTCGGTGGTCCTAACAGGCGGGGTGGGACGCAGGGAAGCAGGCATGACCCGAACAATTCTTTCGGAAGCGGATATTCGTAAGTTGAACCGCGATCTACAAATACTTCTGGCAACAAACGGAACGCTGACGCGCATTCTCAAAATTGTCACGAACGACGACATCGTGGTGCAGATCGTCAATCAGCAGATTCATGAGACCATGCCGGATATTCCTGAGGGCGAGCGAATGCCCGAGAGCCGAATTTTACAACGTCAGACCATCCTCAACGGCCGCAGTTCGGGTAAACCTTTCTTAGCCGCAGAAGCATTGATCGCGATCGATTTCCTCCCCGCCCCCCTCATGTGGACCCTCACGGAGACGGCTCACTCGCTCGGGGAGTTAATGCTGGCCCATGGTCTCGAGATGTTCAAAGAGACACCAGAAATCTGGATAGGCGAGCTGCCCGGCTGGGTTCCGGCAAAGGCGCATTGCGAGTTTCACAATCCGGTCGTCTCGCGGCGGTATCACATGATTATCGACGGGCAGTCTGCCATTGTTCTCACCGAGCATTTTCTGCCAGGCGTCATGCACGGGCAGAGTTTGCATGACGCGGCGTGCTGAATATCCTCCATCCGTGGATTCTTTTATCGGTGCGCAGCATAAAACCTCGTCAGACGGCCGTCACGTGGTATCTCCGCACGACTCGTTGAGCTGAGCGTGCGCACGCAGGTCGCGATAATAGGAGCCGGTCCGGCGGGCATGCTCTTATCGCATCTGCTGGCCGCCGAGGGCGTCGAGTCGGTCATCGTCGAGGCCCGGTCTCAGGAACATGTTATGGGGCGCATCCGCGCCGGCATCCTGGAGCATTGTTCGGTCCAGCTTCTACAGTCGGTAGGCCTCGGCCAGCGTCTGACGCGAGACGGGATGCAACATCGGGGCGTCTACCTGCAGTCCGAGGGCGAACGCCACTATGTGGACTTCATAGACCTCGTCGGTCGCAGCGTGTGGGTCTACGGTCAGACGGAACTTCAACGAGATCTGATCGAGGCCCGCGATGGCGATTTCCAATGCGTCTTCTACCAGGCTTCCGACGTGGCCGTGCATGAAATCGACAGTGTGAGAACGCATCTCACGTTTGCCGATCGCGCCGGTTCGCCGCATCGGATTGACGCCGACGCCGTGGTCGGGTGTGACGGATCGTTCGGGCTGAGCCGCGCTGCCATTCCTGATCGCGCCAAGCAGGTGTGGCAACGCGTGTACCCCTACTCGTGGTTGGGCGTGTTGGCTGATGTGACGCCGTCGACCGACCAGCTGATCTACGCCCGACACTCTGAGGGATTCGCGTTGCATTCCATGCGCTCGCAGGACGTCAGCAGACTCTATTTTCAGGTGCCCAACGGCTCGGACATCAACTGCTGGTCTGATGACCGCATTTGGGACGCGCTCGCGCGTCGGCTGGGCGACGGAATCGACGGCTGGTCACTGCAGCGCGGTCCCATCACCGAGCGCAGCGTGTTGCCGATGCGCAGCCGCGTGCAGACCCCGATGCGATATGGCCGGCTCTTCCTCGCCGGCGATGCGGCGCACATCCTGCCCCCGACCGGAGCCAAAGGACTGAACCTGGCTATCGCCGATGTGGCCCTGCTTGCGACGGCTCTGGGCGCGTGGCTGAACCGGAATTCGCCCGCGCTGGCGGACGCCTACTCCGACGCCGCCCTGAGCCGGGTGTGGCGGTATACGCACTTCTCCTGGTGGATGACCACCATGTTGCACACCAGCGGGGATCCCTTCGATGAGCAGTTGCAGCTGGCACAGCTGCGCTG
This sequence comes from Mycobacterium sp. ML4, assembly GCF_054515735.1. Classification (NCBI taxonomy): domain Bacteria; kingdom Bacillati; phylum Actinomycetota; class Actinomycetes; order Mycobacteriales; family Mycobacteriaceae; genus Mycobacterium; species Mycobacterium sp. ML4. The sequence continues at coordinate 4,557 of NZ_JBTNSY010000016.1, read as the reverse complement.
GCTGTACTCAAGTGAGGCCGCGGCGATCGGGCTGGCGGAGAACTACACCGGCCTGCCGTTCAACCTCGGTTGATTGCAGCCAGCCAGCCGGCCGCGCTCGTTGGGCTGAATCAGAATCCGCTGAAGCAGTCCTGACCGGACTGTTGCGACGATGCCGGAATGGTCGCGTTAGCGGTCGAGAACGTCGCTTCCACGCCACTGTCGGTGACCTTCACGGTGTCGGCGTGAATGCCCAGCGGATAGTTCTGGGTCGCTTTGGAGGTGAGACTGTCCAGGTTCTTCTGCACCGTGTCCGTCGACATCTTGGAGCCCAACGCGGTCAGGTTGACCACCTGCAGCGACAGCCCGTTGTTGGCAATCTGGGGCTTGACGGTGACGCTGTCGAGCATCCCCTTCAACACGATGGTTCCATCGCCGGGATTGGTGGTGACGTTGCTGGTCACAAAACTGCCCAGTACCGGAACGGCGTCCTGGATCGACTGTTTGATGCCATCGGACGACCAGGTGATGGTGCCGTTCAATGCGCCGATGGTGCCCTTGGAACTGCCGGCGTCGCTCAGCCGGAGATCCTTGATGTCAATGCTGACCTTCATGCCCTTGGCGCTCCGCACCTGGTTACCGGCGGTATGTACGGAGATGTCCGGGTAGTTGCTGCTGACGTACTGCCACAGCATGGGCGGCATGGCGGCAAACGACACCGTGGCGCTGTCCTGCACCTCACACGCCACCGCGCTTGCCACCTTGTTCCCGGCCAGGTGGCGCACGAGTAGCTCAGCCCCGATCACCAGGCCCAGGATGACTGCCAGCACGATAGCCAGAACCACAAACTTCTTCCGCCGCCGGCGTGGTGTTTTCGCCGACGTGGTTTCCGGCGGGGGCTGAGTGGGCAGGCGCGTCGTGGGCTGCTCTGGCGGCGCAATCTGATCCTGTCCCGGTGTGGTTGGGCGGGCCGGCGGATAAGGCGGGCCCGGCTGTTGCGGCTGCGGACTCGGCGGCCGGCCCGGGGGCTGCGGATGGTTCGGCGAAGGCCGGGGCGGATATGCTCGACCGCCCTGAGGAATCCGCTGGGTCGGTGATCCCGATGGGGGTGGCGCAGGCGGCGGGGGTGCCGGCCTGCGGGCGGGGTTGGGGCCAGGCTGGGTGGGGCGGTTCCATTCCGGCGGGTTCCCGCGGGACGGCCCTTGCGGAGTTGTCACCACTGCAATAGTGCCCTATCAGAGTGAACGCGTCTGCGACGGACGTGGTGACTCGCAGCTATTGGGGCTGTCCGCCGATGGGCGATTCGGAGCGAAGGTGCTGGGAACCGGCGGCAGCGGCCATCCGCATGCCGGCGTCCGGCGAGTCGGCCACGTCGCGCAGCAGTGCAGTGTCATGCCCATAGGGCACCCCAAATCGCTTGGCGCCGTAGTTGATAGCAAGCTATTCGGCGAACCCGAGGGCGGCATGCCAGGTCACGCTGTAGGGCACCGCACCGAGTTGGGTCAGTGGGCCCCACCGCCGACGCCACCCAAGTGACCATGAATATCGTGCGTGAACCGGGAGGGAAGTTTCATTTACTTGGGCTGTGTCTAGCGTGCGAACAATGCAGCTTCAGCAACGGCTCGGATGGGGCTGTGCGGGTGCCCTCAGGAGGTGCCCAAGGTTCGGGGTGCTGGGGTCGTAAGCACCACCTGGCGGTCGCCGCGCAGCTCAGCAGCGAGGTCATGCTCCAGTGCGGGCAAGCTCATCCGGCGGTGTTTCAGCTCGCGGTCGAGTGCCTCGATGAATAAGCCCTCGCCTGTACGACGGCAGCCCAAAACGGCCTGCTCGTTCATGACATCTCGGGTCAAAGCCGACGCCGGGCAGGCTGCCACCACCTCCAGCGACGCACGCAGATCAAGTGTCGTCATGACCCCGCAGGACGGAGACGCGCCGATCCCGACAACGCCGACGACGGCGATGCCAGCGTGCTCGTAATCTGCCACATCGCGTGCGACTTGCCGCGCGAGAAGGCGGTAGACGATCTTGGTCCACCAAACGAATGCGCTGAGCAGTGGCCCGCGCACCGCATACAGCGGTTTGCCCTTGGAATGGTAGAGCCGAAGGCTGTGGCGTTTGAGCACGCCGCCCCACGCCAGCCGCTCGGGGCACGGCAGCTGATGGATGCCGTAGCCTGCAGCCATCAATTCGTCGATGATTTCGGCCACGGCACCGGGCCGCGTAGCTCCGCCCGCGTAACGGGTGTTCTCATTCAGGAGGCAGTGCGATACGAAAACGACGCGGCGACTGCGTTCGTCGTGTAGCTGGTCGAGCAGTTGCCGAGCTGCCGCCGGGCTTTTCGACATGACTCAGCGGACCACGAGTGGGGACTCGCTGTCTGCGCCCACCGCTGGCTTGCTTTGCCCATCCATCGCGAACGTTGCCGACTTTTGTTGCTGCTCTTGAGGTTCGGAGATCCACCCGACGTACCCGAGTGCCAGACTGACCACAGAGTAAACGGCGGCCTCGGTCCACATGTATCCGACACCCCACCGTCTGCCAAGGAAGACGGGCTCGTTGATGATGCCGCGATCTGTCGCCACGGCATACGCGGCGTGGGCGTAGGCCAGCGCGGCAAATGATCCGGAGAAGAATTTGCAGACTTCGCGCTTCATGTTGTGCTTCCTTTCACTATGCAAGTTCAGTGCCGATCTTGCGGGATCCGCGTTGCCGGATCTTCTCCACACGTGAAGCGACGCCGTATTTGTCCTTTCCCGTTCGCGACCGCTGTCCTTGCTGCGTAGTGTCACGGACACCTGCCGCCGGTTGGGGTAGACCATGGCTCCTCAGGGCATCCGCCACCGGTTGTAAGTGCTCATACGTCCGCGCCTGCAGGTGAACTTGCGGGGCACCGGCAAACGGGTGTTGGTGCGCAAACCCCTGCGTCAGAGGCTGAGCTTCCTCGGTCAAGTCCATCGGTCGTTCCCACTGATGTTCCGGCAACCCAGCACGCGCCCGCCTCAGGCGGGAATACGCCCCCAGTTCATCCAGGTTCGGAAAACAGCGTTCACCCGCCCACGGGCGTAGGGGAACACCATCCCGGAGGAGGTAGCGATCACCGGGGGATGCCGCCCGACCAAAGACACACGCCGCCGGAGGCCTTATCAGCGCCGCCTGGGGAGCCTTTCCCGCACACCCTGCCACCTGAGCCGGGGCTGTACCAGCCTCTGCAACCAGACACTTTTGATCCAAGCATCGGTAGTCACTACCAATCCGGCGACCCCCATTTTCCGGGTGAGTATCCTCCACACTCCCCCGCAGCGACTTGGGAACGCGGTGATACCGTGCCCGGTTGGGACCACATCGGGCGTGGAGCAAAAGGCATGCCTTATCAGGGACAGATCTCTGGATTAGAGATGACTCCTGATGGCCGCATCCCCGAGTGGGTTGAGATAAATCCTGAAACTGGCGCGCCGGTCCACTTCGACGGACGCACGCAACGCGGGCCGCAGCTTGTCTACCTTGACGCCAAGGATGGCTACGAAGCGATCGCGACGCATGCTGACAGGCCGTGGGGACAGGGACAGGCAAGGAGCGTTCTTGACACGACGGAGCGCCAACTTGCCGCATTACCGGACGGAGCCATTCTCGAAATTCACGTGTCGAGTCCTCTTGGTGCAGCCGCGATTCGACAGTTGCTCGCCGACAACCGCATCTTCGATGTGAGTGTGTTCTACACGCCGAAGTTGCCTTGACCAACTAGGCTGAAAGCATATGAATCTTGAGACGGGAGCTAGGCCGGTCTGGGCGCGAAACGGATCCGTGTATGCCCTCTGGGTTGCAGCCGGGGAATCGCCTGAATGGGTTGCGGCACGGACGGATTCAATGTTGAGTCAATTGGGTCCGCAGTTCGACATCGTGCACTGGGATACCTGGAAGGGTGACCGATGGGCAGGCCCGATTGGTGTGCTGGCGAATATTGTTCGCAGTTGCGCTGTACGGGATAAGGCAACCGCGGACAATCCTGAAGGTGACCAACTGCCCGAAGACGGCTACTCGGTTGTTCTCTCTGGTGCCGGACCTAGAGTCGGACTGCACATACGTATCTCAGCTGGGGCGCTCACCGCAGGCAGACGTCTTCCACGCCATCACCTTTCGATCCAGCTCCGTGAGGTAGCTGAAGGCGGCGTGACCGGTGAAGTCGGTGACCGAGTGTGTTCGGCTGTAGTTCAGGCTTGGCAACCGGCAATGCTGGAACTGGCTGACCCCCACCTACGCCAAGCCGCGCGTCGCGGAGGCTGGAAGATCGGTGTCGGCTATCGCCTATGGCTGAATCATGAGGTCGGACTTATTACACAGGTGGCCGAAGGGCTGTCAACGACGTCACTGGGCAGAGGAACCCTCATCTCAGCCCCCGACGACTGGCCCGCTGAACGGGTCATCGCGGCGATGACCGCCACGCTGGCCGCCAACAGGCTCGACGAAATCCCTCACTAGTCGCACACGCCTGATCGAGCCGCTAGATGCCGCCGATGTCGTCCGATACGACAAAGCACGGCATAGCAAATCGCTGTAACGAGTCAGCCCCCAAGGCACCAA